>JAZDIE010000036.1:0-7329 GCA_043805295.1 Pseudomonadota bacterium | reverse complement strand
TGTCACTCTTGCCACTGAGTTAACCGCCCATGTTAGGTTAATAGGCTGAATACTGAAGGCTTTTAGGGATACAACAGTCTTCGGTCTTCAGCCTATTAACCTACTCGTAACATAGGCGTTCCAGAAGATCAATCTCATTTTTTTTTAACAGTTTAAACCTGCCAGGCCTTAGATTGCCTAATCGCAACGGGCCATAACCAATGCGTATAAGCCTTAAAACCGGATGGCCGATCGCCTCGCACATCCTCCTCACCTGCCGGTTCCTACCTTCGTGGATGGTGATCTCAATCCATGTATGAAGCCTGGTTTCTTTTATCTTTTTAACCCTGGCAGGGGCAGTCATTCTACCGTCTATGAAAATCCCATTCTTGAGGCGATCCATCGCGTCAGGACAAGGCTCGCCTCTGACTTTCGCCATATATATTTTTTCAACCCCGTATCTGGGATGCTGTAGCCTGTTTGCAAACAACCCATCGTTTGTGAGAAGAAGCAGCCCTTCGGTCTCATAGTCAAGTCTTCCCACAGGAAAAAGGCGTTGATTCACACCTTTTACAATATCCAGCACTGTAACCCTTCCTTGGGGATCAAATGCAGTTGTAACGACTTGGCGTGGCTTGTTCAACATAACGCTAAGCTTTGGCTCTCTTGCGGATACCGGTCTTCCATCCACCCTGATATCATCTTTGCCAACCGTCGCCATGAAACCAGGTTGCGTTACAAGAGCGCCATTCACTGTAACACGGCCTTGCCTGACCAAATCCTCTGATCTTCTCCGTGAGGCAACGCCAGCCCTGGCTAAGATGACTTGGATCCGCTCGGCCATGACTCTTCCAATTGTTCCATCTCTTCGAGCGTTGGGAGACATGTCAAATCCTTTAAGCCAAACACTTCCAGAAACCTTTTCGTAGTGCCATACAGCATAGGTCTACCCGGCAAATCTTTCCGGCCTAAGATACGAATAAGGTCGCGCTCAAGGAGTATCTTGAAAATGCCGCCGGAATCCACACCGCGTAAATGCTCCACATCTGTCTTTAATACCGGCTGCTTGTACGCTATAATCGCAAGAGCCTCAAGCGCAGCTCGGCTCAATTTCTGCGGGCTTGTTTGTTTCAGCCGTCCGATCCATTCCCTGAATTCAGGCCGGGTGCGTATCTGATACCCGCCGGCAACCTCCTTAAGCATTACCCCTCTACCCTCATTGTATTCAGCCTCTAATTGGAGTAAGGCAGTACTTATAGCATCACGCGACTTGGCTGCATCACCAAGCGCCTCTGTCAATTGCCTTATTGTTATAGGCTCGTCAGATACAAACAAGAGACTCTCTATGATCGCTTTAAGAGACGCCATATAACCTTATTATGCCTGAATCAACATACTGCAACACTCTTATCAAACCAAGTTTAACCATTTCGAGTATCGCCAGAAAAGTCACTATCACCATCTGCTTTGTGTATGTTTCTACAAAAAGCTCCTGAAACGTTATCGATTCCTTTGTCTCCAGGAGATCGACTAAGTAAGATATCCTCTGTTTAACAGATATGGTTTCTTTTGTGATATCAATCAGGTGCCCAGTTGCAAGATTTTTCAATACTGCCCTGAATGCATCAATTAACTCAAAAATGCCGACAGGCCTTAATGGAATAGTACTAATATCTATGCCTGCATCAATATCTTCAGACAGAGGCTGCCTCACAAAGGTATCCCTGTCCAACATACTCAACTGTGATAGCCTTTCGGCAGCCCCCTTTAAACGCACGTATTCTGTAAGCGGCCGCACAATCTCCATACGGGGATCATCAGCCTCATCATTTTCTTCATAATCATGTGTAGGAATAAGCATTTTGGACTTGATATGCATTAACGTAGCGGCCATAATAAGAAACTCCCCTGACAATTCCAGAGAGAGTTCCTTCATTAACTCAAGATATTGTAGATATTGATCTGTAATGAGGGCGATAGGTATGTCATAAATATCCAGATCGTTTTTTTTAACAAGGTATACCAATAGGTCCAAAGGGCCTTCATACACCTCCTCCAATTGAACCTGGTATATGTTGCCATTCATCAAATCTTAACCGCAGTCCGCACTTGTTCAATAGTCTCTTGCGCCACACCTCTCGCCTTGATCTCGCCTTGTTTCAATATCTCCTCTACTAAATCAGGTCGCGCCTCGTAATAGTCGTGCCGTTCCCGGACAGGGGCAAGAAACTCAGACAGGTTTTCAGCCATAATCCGTTTGCACTCCACACACCTGATCAAAGCTGTCCGGCATTCGGAATCAATTCGCTCGACCGTATCACTACCTGATAAGAGTTTATGAAAATTATACACATTACAAACCCCTGGATCGCCAGGATCACACGCTCGTGCCCGCTGTGGGTCTGTAACCATCTGGGCTACTTTCTTTTTGATAATATCAGGATTCTCAGATAAATAGATTGCATTATCATAGCTCTTGCTCATCTTACGCCGGTCAATGCCAAATATCTTAGGCGTATCAGCAAGTATCGGTTCAGGTATAGGGAATATATCTCCATAAAAGTAATTAAACCGCCTGGCAATCTCTCTGGTAAGCTCAATATGAGGGAGTTGATCAACGCCTACAGGCACGCCTTCAGCCTTATATATAATAATATCCGCTGCCTGAAGCACAGGATAGCCAAGGAAACCAAAGGTCGATATATCTTTATTAATCAACTGTTCCTTTTGTTCCTTGTATGTAGGGTTCCGCTCAAGCCAGGCAAGCGGGGTTATGGTGGACAACAACAAAAAAAGCTCTGCATGCTCCTTTATATGCGACTGAACAAATAATGTGGACTCATCAGGAGATATCCCAACGCTAAGCCAGTCTATGACCATTTGATGGATATAATTTTTCAGGTGTCCGGTATTTGCATAGTCACTGGTCAGGGCATGCCAATCTGCGACAAAGAAAAAAGATTCATACTTACCCTGTAGGTTCTTCCAAGTATTCAATGCACCAAACAGATTGCCAAGATGAAGTTTACCTGTTGATCGCATCCCGCTCAAAATACGTTTTTTTTTCATATAACATCTCTCTTGCAAACTCTATTTCATCATGTCTTGTCTCAACTAATCCATTAAGCCGCGCATTAAGCACCTCTTCCATAATCTCCCTATATACTGGGCCAGGTTTGATATCCAGCTTTTGGAGATCATTCCCTCTAAGGAATATTTTAACCCCCCTTAATTTTGTAATATATAGTGAAATCGCCTTCTGTGTACGCTCATTTTCTGCCCGCGCCATGATATATAGAAGGGTTTCAAGGGAGAGCGGCTTCAACGCCGCATAGACAGTGCTGTTGGATGCATTAAAGTGATGCTTGAACCAGCTTATGAACCACTCGCCGCGCGTTTTTTCATTTACGAATAATGCATGGTGACGATCTGTAATATCCAGGTAACAGCAAAACTCATCCGCTTCTTTCTCAGATAAAGAATAGGTCATCCCCATGAGATAGACCGCCCACTTCATATATGATTCCCCTAAAAAAAGCAAATCATACCATGAGAGTACACCGGCTATTTCAGTGAACAACTGTTTTGTTTTCCTGTTAATAACAACCTGTGGCTGCATACACTCGAACAGCCCATATTCATTCATACGCTCCACAGCATGCAAAGGGTTAGTTTCTTCAAGTATGAGCTTTATCTCCGCAAAAAGCCTTTTGCCCGATAGTCTGGACAAAAAACCCATCTTAACGCTGTTGTGCATCAAATTTGACGTATGCTTTCCTATCTTGAACCCGAAACGCTGTTCAAATCGTATCGCACGAAAGATCCGCGTGGGGTCTTCTACAAAGCTAAGATTGTGTAATACCCGAATGGATTTATCCTTCAAGTCCTTCTGCCCTTTGAAAAAATCTATGAGAGCGCCAAGTTTTTCCTTATTAAGGCATACCGCCAATGTGTTTATGGTAAAATCTCTCCTGTATAAATCCAGCTTGATTGAGCTGGTCTCCACCTTAGGCATTGAGCCTGGGGATTCATAGTATTCCAGGCGGGCAGTCGCCACATCCACCTTGATCCCCTCTGGTAATATCATGACTGCTGTGCCAAATTTTTCGTGAGACCGCATCCTCCCGCCATGAACATTTACAAACTCTTTAGCAAACCTTATGCCATCACCTTCTATCACTATATCAATATCCAAATTCTCTTTAGAGATCAAAACATCCCTTACAAATCCACCTACAGCATATGCGCAGTAATTAAGCCTGTCGGCAGCCTCTCCCATGCTAAGCAAAAGCTCAAATACACGGGAAGGGAGGCGCTGCTGCAAAAGGTTTCTCACGTTCCTTTTTTGCGTCCGCTTCACTTTTTCAAAAGACTCATAGGCCGGAACTTCTCCCCATTCTGAGTTGCTTACAATGGCGTTGAGCAGGTCTGTCCGTGTAATCACTCCAACAACTTTTCCGTCCTCAACCACTGGAAGCAATCGCTGCTTATTCTCAACTATTTTTTCCTGAATAGCGGAAAGCGTCCCTTCCGCACCTATGGTCGCAAGGTCGGTGGTCATGTATTCGGTCACAGGCACATCCTTTAAGCCATGATGAAGCGCCCTTTCAACGACCTGGCGAGAGATAGCGCCCAGCAATTTTTCTCCTTCCATTACAAGCAGCACATTGATATTGTATCGTGTAAGCGTGGCGTTAGCCTCTTCCATAATAACGTCACTGTGAACAAAGATCGCGGGAGAACTTGCCAAACTCCTTGCGGTCCACCTCGGTCTGATCTGGCTGTGCAATATCTCGATCAGCCTTTCCTCTGCCTGGTTCAAGGTTAGGTTTCTAATTGTGGCAGAGGCTGCATAGGCATGACCGCCGCCGCCGAATTCTGCGGCTACTCCAGCCACATCAACATCAGGTAATTTACTGCGTGCTACCAGATAGATCCTATCAACCATCCTTGCCAGAACAAAAACCGCGCTGAAGTCTTCCATATTTGCAAATTTATGCACCAGAGCCGAGAGATCAGAGATATAATGCTCAAAAGATACCGATGCCAGGACTATATCTACTCCATGAATAACATGATGCATTGCAACCTGGATCAACTCATTTAGCACCGTAATCTGCCAAGGAGAAAGCTCTCGTGTAATAATGTTTGAAACAACCCTTAGATTCGCCCCTTTTGAGACAAGGTATGCAGCGACCCGAAAATCCTCTTCAGTAGTGGAAGTGAACGTAAACGATCCAGTATCTTCGTAAAGACCCAACGCCAATATCGTAGCCTCTTCAGGTCTAATCAGAATCTCTCTTGCCTCAAGAATACGACAAAGGATCGTAACAGTAGCGCCAACAGGCTCTAACACCTCAACAGACCCAACGATATCGTCCGGCATGGATGGATGATGATCGTAGATATGCACATCCACTCCTTGCCGATCAACAACTTCCGCAAATCTGCCTATGCGCCCCCTCTGGCGCGTATCAACCAATACGATACGTTTTACAGAATCAAAATCCAAATCCTTGAACTTTGTCCAATTAAACAGATAGGTAGTGGAATCCAAAAAAAACTCCCGGATGTTTCGCTCCTGTGAGCCAGGGAAAACAACAACTGAGTCCGGGTAAAGTTTTTGCGCGGCAAGAAGTGAGGCAAACGCGTCAAAGTCCGCGTTTACATGCGTGGTTATAACAGTAAGATCATCTGACATCATAGTTGGTAATTATTCAGGTGTTTAGACTAAAGGCTGAAGGTTTTTAGGGATAAACAGATAGGTCTTAATTCGTGTTTTGCGAGATGCTTCATAGTCTTCAGTCTAAAAGTCTTCAGCCTTCAGTCTAAACAAATTGTGGAGAAAATACTACCCTGTTTCTACCCTCTCTTTTGGCCATATAAAGGGCATCGTCCGCAAGCTGTATTAGCTCTTCGGGTTGCTGCCCCTGGATATTAGATATAGTGGCAATACCTATACTAATCGTGATTGATAATATGTGCTGCTCATGCTGTACTTTATGAGCTTCAACAGACCGGCGGAGACGTTCAGCCACTAATGCGGCTGATTTGATATCTGTACTGGGAAGAATAACTGTGAATTCCTCGCCTCCATAGCGACATGCGATATCACCCAGCCTGACGGCCTCTTTTAGGATCCTGCTCATCTCAATAAGCATCCTGTCTCCTGCAGGATGGCCATATGTGTCATTGACATTCTTGAAATGATCAAGATCCATCATAAAAAGAACCAATTCTTTATTGTAGCGAACCGCGCTTGCAAATTCACGGTGCAAGGCATCAACAAAGTATCGTCTATTATACAGCCCAGTCAATTCATCTATAGTAGAGAGTTCAAACATCTTCTTGTGAGCTATCCCTATCTCTTTTCTCAGCCGGAACTTCTCTAAGGCATTTGTTATGACCCTAAAAACCGACTCTTCGTTAGCACTTTTTATGGGCATGTAGTCGTATGCCCCGGCCTGGATCGCCTGTGATGCTATAACCTCATCACCCTGACTGGCAATTACAACCAACGGCACATCAATCTCACTACTTTCAAGCCTTTTCATGAGATCAAGCCCTGTGCCATCTAAAAGGAAATAATCTGTAATAACAAGGTGATATTCAGCTTTTATAAGGCGCTCTATTGCCTCGCCTATGTTATTTGCATACGAAAAAGTCATACCCCTTAAATTTTTCATGAGATCATGAATTAAAGCAAAGCCTTCCACATCGCCTATTGTAAGGATTAAAGGAGGAACATCTCTTGTCCAAACAAAAGGGACTCCCTGGTTAGGGCACTGAAAATGGGTATGATCCAGTTTTTGTATCCTGTCCGTGAGCCTCGATATTTCACGGCCCGCGTCTTCTACGCTATTTAGGTGTTGCATAAAAATATCAGGTTGTTCTTTGTTGCGCTTCATTAGATCAATGCCATTAAGCAAAGCAACAACAGGCTGATTAAGGTCGCTGAAGGTGGCGCCCGCCAACTGCATCAAAACCTTGAGACGCTCTTCCTCAATTACTGACTTCTGTTGTTCTATAATTTTTTTGTTTGCATGGCTAAGTTCTGCATTGGATTTTTTCAGGCTCTCAAGGGCATCTTTGAGCTGTTTAGTTGTATTTTCCAAGGTCTTTTTTTGGCGATGAAGATCCAAAAACACCTTAACCTTGCTTATCAGGATTTCAGGTTCCAACGGCTTAAAAAGGTAATCAACTGCGCCTGACCTGTATCCTTTAAATTTGTGTTGCTGTTCCTTGCTGATAGCAGTCACGAATATAATCGGGATATGTCTTGTCCTTGCGCTGCCACGCATAAGCTCTGCGGCCTCAAATCCATTCATGTCAGGCATCTGAACATCCAGC
>JAZDIE010000035.1:0-25280 GCA_043805295.1 Pseudomonadota bacterium | reverse complement strand
TCAATGTATTCCTCCAGTTAAAAGCTTTACTTTCCTTGACCTTGAACCAAGTCGAAAGTTTTCGTTCAGGCACTAGTTATTGATTTTTTTGCTGGTATTGATCCTATAGCGTCTAAGATAGTAGATTTGGCGCAAGCTGGCAGGGTTGTTTTTCTGTCATGGCGTTGAGATGATCCTTCAGAATTTGGGATATTATCGAGGTCATGCTGTCAAATAGCAATTTGACACTGATCCTTTAGTTGCCACCACTGCTTGCCCCAAAGAAACGCCTCCGTCATTTGCAGGGACTTGAGTGTTTGAAAAGACCTGAAAGCCGCGCCTTTCCAACGCAGCGGTCATACCGGAAAGCAAGGCCAAATTCTGAAAGCAGCCTCCGCTAAGCGCAACCCTGTCGAGATGGGTGGAATCGCGCAATTCCTCGCATAACGCAGAAAACAGGTTAATCAATGTCATGTGGAATCTGGAGCTGATCCTTGAGACAGCCATTCCGCTGATAACATCTCGCACAACCCCTTTTATTATGGGACTTAACTGAATTACGCGTACGTTGTTTTCATTTTTCCAGTCATACTCATAAGACTCGCTTGAATTGTTATCCATTGCCATCTCAAGCTCCATTGCCGCCTCTCCTTCAAAGTTTACATGGGTTCGTAATCCTGTGATTGCGGCAATTCCGTCAAAGAGCCTGCCAAGGCTGGAAGTGATTGGAGAATTGATCTCTTTTTTTATCATTTCAATGACTATTTTAATTGCTGTTCGATCAATCTGCGACAAAAGCGGGATGCCTAAGTCGTACATATTGTCTCCGAATGTATCGTACAAATAACTTATAGCCATTCTCCACGGTTCTTTTATCGCAGCGTCTCCGCCGGGCATTGGCACAACAGCAAGGTGGGCGATTCTTTGAAATGAATGAAGCCTTGATATCAAGACCTCTCCGCCCCATATTGAGCCATCCTCTCCATATCCGGTACCGTCAAAGGCCAGACCAAGGACTTCCCCCTCAAGCTGATGTTCCGCCATGCAGCTTACTATATGCGCGTGGTGATGTTGCACACGGATTAGCCCTACCCCCTTTTGAGTTTCAGCGTATCGAGTGCTCAAATAATCAGGGTGCAGATCGCATGCAATAATCTCTGGAGAAATGCCAAGGATACGTTTCATGCGCTCTATTGTATTTGTGAAAAATTTATATGTCTCAAGGTTTTTCAGGTCTCCGATATGCTGGCTTAAAAACGCGGTCTGATCTTTGGTAATAGAGACCGTATTTTTAAGCTCTGCGCCGCACGCAAGTATCTGGGGGAGTTTATGCTTTAGGAATACCGGCGCCGGCACATAACCTCTGGATCGCCTGATAAAACATGTCCGGTTAATTGCGCGCCGCACAATGGAATCGTCGCTTCTAAGGAGTATGTCCCTGTCGTGGATAAGCAGATAATTTGCAATGTTACCAAGCCGCTGAATGGCATCCTGGTTGTCAATGCAGATCGGCTCATTGCTTAAGTTTCCGCTCGTCATTACCAGAGCGACTAATCCTATATCCAGGATAAGATAATGAAGCGGAGTGTATGGCAGCATAACGCCAAAATATTTATTCTTTGGCGCAACCGAGCAGGCAATGGGGTTTGAGGTTTTTTTGTGTAAAAGCACAATGGGCCGCTGCCTTGATGTAAGAATTGTCTCTTCTTCAGGGGATACATATGCATAACCGCGAATTGCATGGATATTGTGTGACATGAGCGCAAAGGGCTTTTCCTCTCTTAGTTTATTTGCTCTAAGCCGGGAGACTGCCTCTTCATCGGTTGCGTTTGCCGCCAGATGAAACCCGCCAAGCCCTTTGATTGCTATTATGCAACCTTGTCGCAAAAGCTCTGCGGTTTTTTTTACTGGTTCTGCTTCCGCTACAAGGTTTCCCCTGTTATCAATCAGCGACACGCGCGGCCCGCATACATGGCATGCGTTTGGTTGCGCATGAAATCTCCGGTTGTTCGGGTCATGGTATTCATCCTCGCATGCAGGACACATCTTGAAATGTCTCATAGAGGTGTTGGGCCGATCGTAGGGGATATCATCAATAATGGTATAACGTGGGCCACAGTTGGTGCAGTTTATAAAAGGATAGCGATACCGGCGGTCGTTGGAATCTGACAGTTCTTTAAAGCAGTCATTGCACACGGCAATGTCAGGAGAAATCAGCGTGGATATTCCGGAGTTGCGCAGACTTTCCCTTATGGAAAAAGAGGAGAGGTTTTCACAAGAGGCTAGGAAGACCTTAAAATCATTGATGCAGGAAAGGGGAGGGGGGAAGGATATTATATCATTTATGAACGCATCAATTGCGTCACTGCCCCCCTGGACATGGATTATTACGCCATTTGATGTGTTGGCGACATAGCCATAAAGTCCGTAATGAAACGCCTTTTGATAGATAAACGGCCTAAATCCAACACCCTGGACAATGCCGCCTATCTCGATTGTTTTTGCTATACTATTCACACCGTTCGGTTTCTAAGCCAGGCAAGCCAGGCATCAAGACCGTATCCAGTGCGGCATGAGACCTCAAATATGGTCATGTTTGGGTTTATCCCGATCACGGTATCGTGAACTTTTTTCATATCAAAGTCCACGTATGGAAGGAGATCGACCTTGTTGACCAAGAGCGCCGACGATTTCTGAAACATCACAGGATACTTTGCCGGTTTGTCGTCTCCTTCCGCCACGCTGAGGATCATTATTTTTTGATCCTCTCCCAGGTAAAACTCGGCAGGGCAGACCAGGTTCCCAACGTTTTCTATAATAAGAATATCCAGTTCTTTTAGAGCAAGAGAACCGAGGGCCTCTTTTATCATATTCGAATCCAAATGGCATGCGCCGTCAGTATTGATCTGGACTGCTTCTGCGCCTGCCGCTGCGACCCTGTCTGCGTCTGCGGTTGTCTGAAGATCTCCTTCAATAACTCCAATCTTAAACTCATCCCTCAATCCCTCGATAGTGCGCTCAAGCAGAGTGGTCTTGCCTGCGCCGGGCGAGCTCATCAGATTGAGCACAAATATTCCATGCTCCTTGAATAAGGCGCGATTTTCTTCAGCAATCCGGTGATTTGCCTCAAGTATATTACGTACTACTGAAACTTTCATTGTTTGGTTTTGTCCAGTCTTCCAGTTTAAGGCCTTTAATCCTTTGGAAATGCTTTAAGATGTTTGTGACAAGAGTGAAGTTATGCGCCAGAGCACATGCTGCTACACAATTGCCTTATATTTTTCATGAAAATATAAATATTCTTTTCATGATATTAATGTCAAGCCCTAATAAAACATCTGTTAGTAACAGGCGATCTCTTGAGTATTGACGGCTGTAAAGGTTCTGTTTATTATGGGAGACATCTGATTTATAAAAGAGATATTTTGTCTGAAGGTTTTTAGGGACAATTCATCTCTGATGGTATGATAATGAATTGGGGAGTTATACCCATATGCTGGGCGAGCAAGCAGTTTGGGTTGCAAGTCTTGGACTATAGAAAAAGGAGTTATTAAACGTGGCTAGAAAAGTATTGATATTTGACACTACATTGCGGGACGGCGAACAGGCGCCTGGCGCGAAATTGAACATTGAACAGAAACTTGCCGTGGCGCGGCAGCTTGAGAGGTTGGGTGTCGATGTGATAGAGGCTGGATTTCCCATATCCTCTCCAGGAGACGCCGAGGCGGTAAGACAAGTTGCTCTTTCTGTGCGTGAGCCTATTATTTCAGGGCTTGCAAGAGCTGTTGACAAGGACATAGAGGTACTCTGGGATTCGATCAAAGAGGCTGAGTCGCCAAGGATACATATAGTCCTTGGCGCGTCAGACATTCATCTGGCAAAAAAACTTCGCATTGATCGGGAGAAGTCTATCCAGATGGCGGTAGACGCAGTCAGATTTGCAAAAAAGTTGTGTTCAGAGGTGGAATATTCCACTGAGGACGCTGCGCGCAGTGATTTTGAACATCTTGCTAAAACAGTCGAGGCGGTCATAAAAGCAGGGGCAACGGTTGTGAATATCCCTGATACAGTCGGATATGCCATACCAGAGGAGTTCGGAGCGTTGATCCGAAGGATTAAGGAGAGGGTGCCTGTCACTGACCGGATAATATTGAGCGTCCACTGTCACAATGACCTTGGACTTGCCACAGCAAACTCGCTTGCCGCAGTATATAACGGGGCAGATCAGGTGGAATGTACGGTAAATGGAATAGGAGAACGGGCGGGTAATGCGTCGCTTGAAGAGATAGTAATGGCTCTTAAGACCAGAAAAGAGCAATTTAATGTTGAGACCGGCATTGTAACAAAAGAGATTATTAACACAAGTCATTTAGTAAGCCGCATGATGAACATTCCTGTGCAACCTAATAAGGCGATTGTGGGAGCAAACGCATTTGCTCATTCATCAGGGATCCATCAGGACGGCATCCTTAAAGATCGATCCACCTATGAAATAATCCAGCCTGAAGACGTTGGATTAAAAGAGCATATGCTTATACTTACCGCCCGTTCAGGCAGGGCTGCTCTCGGGCATAAACTCAAGGCAATGAACTACGATGTCTCAGGGGAGATGTTTGAAAGGATACATGATAGATTTTTAAGGGTTGCGGACCGGAAAAAAGAGATCGCGGAAGAGGACCTACGCTCAATAGTAGAGATTGAGATGGGCAAGGTTTCTGAGACCTTTACTTTTATTTCCCTCCAGGTGATGAGTGGGGATACGGCGCTCCCTCTTGCGACAGTAGCCCTAAAAAAGGGAGACCAGGAGATCAGAGAGGCAAGCATCGGCAACGGCCCGATAGACGCGATTTTTAATTGCATAGACCGGATTGTCGGTCATTCCGCTAAATTGTTGGAATATAAGGTTGAGGCGTTGACCACCGGCAAGGACGCGCTTGGCGAGGCGTCGCTTAAGGTTAGGATCAACGATGAGGTATATTCAGGGAGAGGCACAAGCCCAGATGTGCTGGAGGCGAGCGCGCGCGCCTATCTGAACGCCTTTAATCGCTATTTTGCTATGCCCTGAATCAAAGGGAAGTGGGGAATCGGATTGTGCCAAAAAGAGGGGGGTTAACTCTATTCTAAGACAACGTGATCCCTTATTCTTTTCAAAATTTTAGGGCCAATCCCCTTAACTTTTTCTATATCTTCGACCGTCTTGAATGGCCCGTTTGCTGTTCTGTAGTCAATAATAGCCTGGGCTATTTCCGGCCCGACGCCCTTCAGCTTGGTGAGTTCTTCGGCATTGGCGGTATTTACGTTTATTTTCGCATCTTCCACAGCAGCCGGAGCTGTTTGCTCAGCAGCCGGAGTCGCCTCTTCTGCGGCCGGAGCTGCTTTTTCAAGGGCTGGAGCCGCTTGCTCAGCCGCCGGAGCTGCCTCTTCTGTCTTTTCTTCTGCAATTGCTAATGAAAAGAGCGCAAGACTAAATACGCCGATCAAAACCAACAGTAACAAATAACTTTTTTTCATTGTTCATCCCCCTCCGTACCTATTCCCCCCCTTCCTGGCACAATCTGTCCATATTAGGACAGACTCAAAAATGATAGAATATAGTTTATTCAGTGTCAAATTTAAATTTGATGGTTTTGTAGAAAACCCTTAAACACCTTAAACACCTTTTTCGTTATTCCGGCAAAAGCCGGAGTCTGTGCAATTGACTTCATATGTCTGCCGTGATAGTTTTGATAAAATTTTTTAAGATAACATTTTATTGCAAGGCAAGGGGATAACCAGTGAAAATTGCTATAACAGGAAAAGGCGGGGTAGGGAAGACAACGCTTGCAGCTTTTCTTGCGCTGAACTACAGCGAACAAGGGCACAAAGTGCTTGCAATTGACGCTGATCCTGACGCAAATCTCGCATCCGCATTAGGCGTTAAAGACCCTTCTTCGATTAAACCCATTGCCGCAATGAAAGAGTTTATCCAGGAGAGAACCAGAGCTGGGCAAGGGCAGGTTGGTCTTTTTAAACTTAATCCCAGGGTAGATGATATCCCAGATAAATTTGCCATAAAGGATGGCAATTTGAGTTTTATGGTTTTGGGTGGGGTCAAAAAAGGAGGCGCTGGTTGTGTTTGCCCTGAGAATACGCTCCTGAAGGCGCTTGTCCAACACCTGATAGTCTATGAAAAAGAATGGGTGATATTAGACATGGAGGCTGGGATTGAGCACCTGGGGCGAGGCACTGCACAGGCGGTTGACCGTCTTGTTATTGTGGTGGAACCTGGCAGGAGGAGCGTAGAGACCGCATACCGCATCAGGGACCTGGCTGCTGATTTAGGGCTTAAATCCCCGCTGATCGTGGGGAACAAAATACGAAACAAACAAGATGAGGATCTTTTAAAACAGGCATTGCCGGATTTTGAGATCATTGGATGGCTGCCATACGATGAGGGTGTGATTCAGGCGGATCAAGGTGGATTTGCCGTACGCGAAACAGGAGAATCTTTTAGACAGCAAGCAAAGGGGGTAGCCGAACGGCTTAAACGTTGATGAAGCCATCAAACGTTGAACATCTTTATGCGTAACCTGATAAAAGTCTTGGATATTATTCTGGATGAAAACAGAAAGCTTTTAAGCGGGATATCTGAAGCTCATATTTGCGATCTCGTCGATAAGGTAAATAACGCATCTAAGATATTTTGCTTCGCTATGGGAAGAAGCGGATATATACTGCGTTGTTTTTCTATGAGGCTGATGCACCTTTGCTATCCGGTATATTTTGTAGGTGAGACTATTACCCCAAAGGTACAAGCAGGAGATTTGCTTATCGTTGTCTCAGGCTCAGGTGAAACAGGACTTACATACCATGTAACAGCCCTTGCCAGGAATCAAGGAGCGGTTACATACGGAATAGTCGGTTCACATAATTCGCGTATTGCCAGCGAGTTAGATCATTGTCTTTGTCTTCCAGGAGGCTCCAAGATAGCTTTTCCCGGAGATATCCCATCTTGTCAACCAGTAGGGTCATTGTTTGAACAAGCAGCCTTTCTTTTTTTTGAGGGGGTTATAATTGAAATATGTTCCAGGAAAAGAGGGATGCAGGAGGATGTGTTGGGTCATCATGCAAACCTCGAATAATGAATGGCTTACGGTATGAAACCAATACTTCAACTTGCATTGGATTTTGTTGACATCCAAAGGGCGCTTAAGGCGGCGGAAGCCGCTGTGGAAGGAGGCGTGGACTGGATTGAGGCCGGCACTCCGCTTATTAAGAGCGAGGGTCTGGCTGTTGTTCGCGCGCTTAGGGCCAGGTTTCCTGATAAAACCATTGTGGCTGATATGAAGATTATGGACGCAGGGCGGATCGAGGTAGAGGCCGCGGCCAAGGCTGGCGCAGACATAGTGGATGTCCTTGGAGCCGCAAGCGATGCCACTATACTGGAATGTGTGGAGGCAGGTAAAAACTACGGAGCAAAGATTGCCGTTGATCTTATTGCTGTAAAGGACATTGTTGGCAGGGCAAAAGAAATAGAAATGATGGGAGCGGATTATATTACGGTCCATTGTTCAATAGATGATCAGATGCGGGGGGAAAACCCGTTTTCTGTTTTGCAAAAGGTATGTGAAGCAGTATCAACACCGGTTGGTGTGGCTGGAGGGATCAACTCTGAGACCGCGCACCAGGCAGTGGCTGCGGGGGCATGTGTTATAATCGTAGGCGGAGCCATAACCAAGTCCCCTGATCCAAGTCATGCGACAGCCTTGCTAAAAAAAGCTATCGCAGAGCAGGCGTCCATACCCTCTCAGTGGTTTAAAAGGACGGATGAACGTGGAATAAAGAGTATCCTTGAGCGGGTTTCTGCCGCAAACGTATCAGACGCGCTTCACCGCTCCGGAGCGCTTAAAGGGCTTAGGCCGCTCTTTTTAGGCGCTAAACTTGTAGGCCGCGCTATTACTGTTCGAACCTATCCGGGAGATTGGGCAAAGCCTGTGCAGGCTATAGATGTCGCCTCCCAGGGAGATGTTATTGTTATTGATGCTGGCGGGGTTGGGCCTGCTGTATGGGGGGAGCTTGCGACCCAGTCCGCCTTGCAAAAAGGCATAGCAGGGATTGTTGTGGAAGGCGCTGTGCGCGACACCTATGAGATATCCCGGATGCGGTTTCAGACATATGCGCGTCTCATCATGCCTAACGCAGGCGAGCCAAAAGGCTTTGGAGAAATTGGAGTACCCATAACAGTGGGCGGAGAAAAGGTTGAAACCGGAGACTGGATTATAGGAGACGACGACGGCGTAATGCGGCTTCCCAAGGCTGTTGCTGTTGAATATGCAAACAGGGCAATGGACGTCCTTGAGCGGGAGAATCGCATACGGCAGGAAATAGAGGAAGGGAGCACTTTGGGAAAGGTGGCTGAGTTATTGCGCTGGGAAAAGCGCTAAATATCTTGCGCCATTTTTTCGACTGACTCCGCGGTTTCTCCTATGAGCATTGGCATGTCAAAGCTGGTTAGTCCGAGGAATCGCATCGCCTTATCGTCTATGTTGTATAACATGCCGTCTTCGCCCATCCCAAGGCCGGTCATCATCCCGATTGCGTCAGCCATGTGAATTATATAGGTAAGTTCATCGCCTTGCGAGTCTGCCGGAGAGTGATGATACTGGATTGCGATAGCAAGCGATTCAGGCACATTCCAGCTTTTGCATACCTCGGCTGCAATTTCTGCATGGTCAAATCCTAATATTTCTTTTTCTGCTTTAAGAAAACTCTGTTTACCTGTGGCCATGACATTGTTGAACAAATCTTTACGTTCAAATATTTCTTCATCCAAAATCAATTTGCCGACATCATGAAGCAGTCCTGCGGTGAAGGCGTCATTTGCAATCAAGGGGTTTTTCTTAAGGGCGATAAGCTTGGACGCGAATGCAACTGCCAGGGAGTGACGCCACAAATCCCCTGAAGATGTTCCATACCCTTTTAGTCTTCCGCCTAGCACAGCCGAGCTGCCGGCCAATGTAATGATCTGTCCCAGCGTATTGATCCCAAGCACAACAGAGGCGTGTTGAATTGAAGAGACTTTGCCACTCATCCCATAATATGAGGAGTTTGCCATCTTTAACACCCTGACTGCGATGGCCTGGTCTGTCTCAAGCACAGCCGCAAGCTCTTTTATGCTTGATTTCTCTGATGCCATAAGCTGGCGTGCTTTCATAACTGTTTGGGGCATTGCAGGCAAGTCTTTGATCCGTTGCAATATCTTCTTTTTTAAGACCTCACCGGTCGGGAGTTTTTTGGCCAGGGGGAGGGTGATTTTTGCTTTAGATTGAGGTTGCGTAGCCTCTTTTTGAGGAGGTTGTACAACCTCCTTTTGATTTGACTTTAACAGGACATCTACATTTAGGTTACACGCAGGACACGAAATGACGATTTTATCAAGGGATAGTCTTTCCCCCATTTTAATGCGGCCTTCAGGAACTGCGAATTCTTTTTGACAATGGGGGCATGTGGTGTTCACTTAAGCGATATCCTCTTTTGATGGCTTTGTAAAAAGCCCATATAAATTATGGCTTTCTTATACTTTATAAAAATGCGGCACATTCTGTCAAGAGATGGTTTTAAATAATGCTTTCACTCTTTTGGTTCAAGTTGTTGTGTGTTTAGCCGATTTAGTCGGCCATGTCTTTGGGCGCATCTCCTTAACCGGACATTACTAATTTTTTTCTGAAAAAAGAGAGCTTACAGCATTACCTCAAACGCTGGCGACTCAACTACTCTCCCTTTTCCGATAACGCTTTTTTCCACAACTACTCCATCCTTGATTATGGCCTCATCCCAGACAATAGAGTCTCTTATCAAACAATTTTCTCCTGCTATGACACTGTCTCCTATCGCATTCCATCCTTCAAGCCTGCTCCCTTTGCCAATCTGAAAATCATTTCCCACAAAAATATCCTTTGCCTGAGAGAGAACGCCCGGCAACTGGAATCTGTGCGCAAGAGAGTCGCGAACAGCATGACGATATCCTGAAAGGCTTCCAATATCCTCCCAGTAATGGCCGGAGACTATAAAGCCTTTTATCTTTACGCCCAAGTCTATCATTTTTTGGTAGATGTCTATAATGCAGGAAAAATTTCCTGATGGAATAAAGTCAAGCAGCGCATGAGACATGATATGAATGCCGGTGAAGGCAAGCCTGCGGAAATTATCTCTTCTTTCGCAACCGGAGTTTGGTTTGTCAAAGCCTATTATATATTCATTTTTATCAACGAGCACGGAATTGAACCTTGGAAGGTCATGCAATACCAGTGTCGCTGCTGTGTTCTGGGATTTGTGAAAGTTATATGCAGCGTAAAGGTCTATGTCAGTAAGGATATCTCCGTTTATTACAATAAATGGGTTGTCGTCCCAGAAATCTTTCAGGTTTTTGACAGCTCCGGCAGTGCCTAGTATGACAGGCTCCAATTTGTTCATAACCTGTACACCATAGCTTTGATTTGAGATATGACCGGCGATACGTTCAGCCAGGTGATGGGTGTTTATTGCTATAGCCTCGCAACCAGCCTCCTTAAGCTGATGAATGGTTATATCAATAATGGGGCGATTTAATATAGGAAACAACGGTTTTGGCGTAGTAAGCGTGAGCGGACGAAGCCGTGTTCCGAATCCTGCGGCTAATATGAGCGCCTTCATTTTTTTTCGACTTCCATTTGCTGCGCATTATCCAGGTCTTCAGGGGTGTTGATATTAAAAAACGATACCAGCCCTGGATCAGCAGACATTAGCCTTGACTCTTCTATCTCCTTTACCCGCACCAGAGAAAAGAGGTCGCTGATTTTTAGGCTTTTTTGTTCGATCAGCATTTCTATATGCTTGATACATTTTTTTGCATAGACTGCGCACAATGGCTGAACCCTGTCAGCGGTTTTGGGAAGGAGGATGCCATACTTTGGACTGATCTCTGCAAGGAGTGTTTTAATAAGAGTAATTTTTAAAAACGGCATATCGCATCCGACTATAAACACATATGGGTTGGAGGCATAAAAGAGTCCGGCATGAATCCCAACAAGAGGGGAACGGAGCTTGTAGATGTCTCTTACGATCATGAAATCCCAAGCCATGTAAGTAAGCGGTTCGTTTGAGACAAGTATGATCTCGGAAAAAATCTGCCGCAAGGCCGTATAGGCTCGATCAAGTATGGTTGCGCCTTGCACTGAAAGCAGCGCCTTATTTTTGCCGATCCTGGTTCCAAGTCCGCCTGCAAGGATTACTGCTGAACAGGATTCTACTCTCTTAGGCACCCTTAACCCCCTATTTGCACCATTTGCCGCGAGCCTGAACCGTTTATTATTAATGCTTTGTTTTGATGCGGTTTGGCTGCTATGGCATTGCGCATGAGTGATAAAAGCGCGTTTTCGTCAGAGCCGCTTCTAAGTAGTGTCTTTAAGTCAAACTCCTGATCTGAAAAAAGGCATGGAAGGAGCCTCCCGTCTGCCGTTAGTCTAAGCCTGTTGCATTTTGCGCAAAACCCCTTGCTGATCGGCGCAATGAATCCGATCTCTCCTTGTGCGCCATGAAAACGATATCTAATGGCAGGCCCGTCGCCTTCTGCTTGCGCGATTGGCTCTATTTGACCAATAGAAATAAGTCTGGACATAATCTCATCGCATGACACAACCTTGTCACTGGTCCATGAGCCAACCTTGCCTGTGGGCATGAATTCTATGAAACGGACTACATACGGCGCATCAATGGTAAGCTTGGCAAAGTCGAGCACTTCATCGTCGTTTACCCCTTTGATAACTACCATGTTTAGCTTTATAGGCGACAACCCTGCCTTGTGTGCGGCTGAAATCCCCTCCCATACCATATCAAAATAGTCTCTGCCTGTTATTTTAAAAAACCTATCCGGCTTCAAGGTGTCTAAGCTTACATTAATCCTTTGGATGCCGGAGTCAGCAAGCGGCACGGACATATCTTTAAGCAACACGCCATTTGTTGTTATTCCCACATTATCAATGCCTGGAATTGCGGTAAGTTTTTTTATAAAATTTACAACCCCCTTCCTTATCAGCGGCTCGCCTCCTGTGACACGAACCTTGTTTATCCCAAGCTTAACCCCTGCCTTAACTACTAAAAGAGCCTCTTCATATCTCAGAATATCTTTGTGAGTGAGCGGGCGTGGACGATCAGCAGCAGTGCAATAAAAACACCGCATATTACACCTGTCAGTGACAGAGAGTCTTAAATACGAAACCTTTGTTATGCTATTCATTATTTTGCACATATGCAATAGGACTGCATATTATACATCTGTTTTTGCATATTGTAATACGCACAGGTTTGAGCTGCGTAGTCATGTTAACTATTTAACATATCAGACAATATTTACTTTATCAAAACAATTGCTGTGCCAACTACATCAACAGCCTGTTTACTCCATCTGCGGACGTCTTTTTGCAACCCAGCAGCTTTTTACCTAATATCCCTTTCCAACAATTACCGGGAAACAAACTGACTCCTGGGCAGCTTATAGCTAGAGCAACAGGGGTAGAAAATGTAAAAATTGATGATGTAAATTTTTATAAAACAGAAAGTTTTGTCTGGCATCCCAAGGGTCTTAAGATTTTTAATTCGACAAGTCAACTTGATAGGCTTAATGTGCCAACCGGTCTGGACGCCCTTGGCCTTGGGTTTAATCTTGATGTAAAGAAACGGGCGGAAGATCTTCCTGAAGATATGCGAAGTTGGGTGATAAAGTATCCGGACCTTGTACAGAACAAAAGATTCGGGACCGCAGATGGAATAGCTTTGGCTGTAGAAGATCAACTGGAAAAAGGGGATTGGGCTGTAAAACCAAAAAACGGCAGTAGCATTCCGAGGGATCCTTTCCCATGGTCTTACTCCTGGTCTTACTCATTCACAGAAGATTTTGGATGGATAGTCACCAGAGGGAGCGCAACTATTGCTGGAGCCGAATGGATCCCCTCTGGAAGCAATGTGCATTTTATCCTGGTAAGGCATGATTACTGCTCCGCAGTGCTTATTAGGTATTATCGCGATTCAGAGTATACTGAATTAATACATGAAGAACGGTCATCCCCTCTTGTTATAGACATAAACAGAAATGGCAAAATTGATCTTGGCGGTACAATGCAATTTGATATTGCCCCTGACAAGCCAGGCATTGAAACCATTGCTGTTCCTGTAAATGGAGACATGTTCCTTTGACAGAGCTTTATTGATTTGTTTGTAGCGCCACCCTCTTCTTGATAAAAATGCTTGAACTTATCCTCATCGATAAGAGGCCATATTTTATCTCTGTATGTAAAAGATCAGTCGTCATTTGGTAAAATTCCAGGCACCAAATTTTTGGGTTCAAAAAGAGGTAATTGAGGACTTGTTTGTTTGTACATAGCGTCTCCGATAGGTTTGAAATAATGCCATAAATATCAATTGGTTATCTAATATTTATCGCTTGCTATGTCAAGGCTATTTTTGTACTTTTTTGCTGTAATTTACAACGGTTACACTCTTTTTTCTGTCAGTAAGACTAAATCAACAGACTCATTGATGACATGCATTATAGCAACCCAGGGTAGCGGCCAAGCCGCAACCCTGGGCTAATGGACACAGCCCCTTTGGGGCAAATTCTTTGCCCATCTTTCCACTACTATTGTATCACAATATTTTCATTCTCGGGGGTGAACAACTTGTTCATGAGTAGTTGATCTGTCAGACATAGACAATCCTGTTTTTCCAGTAAATGCCCTGCATATTTTCCCAATAATTGCAAAAGCGTACGCATCATTGGATTCCCAAGATAATCGCCCCATGATACACAGCAAACGATACAATCCATGCTAGCGCTACGCTATAGCTGATTGAAAAAAGAGGCCATTTTAACGATCCGGTTTCTCGACGGATAGCTGCTATGGTGGCAATGCACGGTACATAGATCAGGATAAAAACCATAAACGAAAGCGCAGACGCTCCGGTCATGGAAGAGTTCTTAAGCGCAAACCTCATGGCATCTCTCCCATGCGAAGTTTTTTCAACCGCATGGAGGACTCCAAGCGTGCTTACCACAAGCTCCTTTGCGACAAACCCTGTAAGCAGAGCAACGGTTCCCCGCCAGTCGATCCCAATAGGCATAAATGCGGGTTCAAGCAATTTTCCCAGATATCCAATATAGGAATGTTCAATCTTGTCATTTTGGGGAAGACCTTTTGCTATTTCAGAAGATGATCCATAGTGAGGCGTATCCTGGAAATTTTCCTTTTGTGTCCCTTGAGCAAGGTCGAAAGATGGGAACGAGCTTAAAAACCAGATTACTATAGAGCCTATCAGAATTACTCCGCCCATCTTTTTTAAAAAGAGCGAACCTCGATCCCAGGTATGAAATAAAAGGTTCTTCCATGTAGGAATCCTATAAGGTGGAAGCTCCATGACAAATGGGGCGACTTCCCCTCGAAAAAACACTGTTCTAAAAATACGGCCCATAATAATTGCAAGCGCCACGCCCAACACCTGAATCGCAAAAATGATATTTCCAGCCTGCGAAGGGAAGAACGCGCCTGCCAGCAAAACGTAAACAGGAAGCCGGGCGGAACACGAAATAAGCGGGGTTATCAATATGGTTAGTATTCTATCCTTTTCGCTTTCAAGCGTTCTGGCGGCCATGATCGCTGGCACGTTGCAGCCAAACCCCATGAGCAATGGTATAAAGGACTTGCCATGCAGCCCTATAATGTGCATGAGCTTATCCATTAAAAAGGCGGCCCTGGCCATGTATCCTGTGTCTTCAAAGAGCGAGATGCAGAAAAAAAGTATTATTATATTCGGAAGAAAGACGATTACGCCTCCTACGCCGGATATTACGCCGTGCGTTATCATATCCTCAAAAATTCCTGGCGACATCATTCCTGATATAAATTTGCCCAGCCAATGGACAAGCCCTTCCAGCCATCCCCTGGGATATGCGCCCAGTGTAAAGGTTATTTGAAACATCCCCCATAGCAAAAAAAAGAAGAGCGGTATTCCAAGCACACGGTTGGTAAGAACCTTGTCTATCTTATTCGATATGTCCCTGCGGTCTTCAGAGCTTGTCTTTTGCACCTCCCGCACCAAGCCGGCAATAAACCCATATCTCTGCTCGGTCATGATTATTGATGTATCTTCCTGAAAAAGATCAAAGAGCCGTTGGCGTTCTTTGGCAGCCTGGTCAAGTATGGCAGCTCCGTGCGAAGCCGCCCATTTCAATATTCTTTCTTGTACTATACGATCATCTTCCAGGAGTTTTATCGCGGTCCATCTGAGGTTATACGGGATGTTCTCTTTTGTCTTTGTCCGCACATAACCGGCCAGTTTTGAAATTGATTTTTCCATTTCATGGCCGTACCAGACCTTTCTTGAATCATCAGTCCCCCTTTTATTTGAAGAGGATGTTGAAACAATTGCGGCAAGCAGGTCATCAGTTCCTTCGTTGCGATCCGCCACCATAGTGACAACAGGGAGATCGAGCAATTCGGAGAGCTTTTTAGTGTCTATTGTTATACCTCGTCCATGCGCCCGGTCTACCATATTAAGGGCGAATATAACCGAGGTATCCAGTTCCTTGATTTGGGTAGCCAGATAGAGATTTCTCTCAAGGTTTGCGGCGTCTATCACCGAGACCACCACGTCAGGCTTTTCGTCTAAGATAAAGTCCCGCGTTACAATCTCTTCCATGGAATAAGGGGTCAAACTGTAAATGCCGGGGAGATCGACAATAGTTATTTCCCATCCGTTAAAGCGCGCCTCTCCTTCTTTTTTTTGAACTGTAACCCCTGGCCAGTTCCCCACACTTTGCCGTGATCCTGTCAGGTTATTAAATATGGTTGTCTTGCCTGCGTTGGGATTTCCCGCAAGGGCGACGGTCAGTCGTTTGCTCACAGTCAATAGCTCCCATCCTGGACATTTACGACAAATACATGATCTGCTTCACACACGCGAAGTGATATGTGGTATCCTTTGATGACAAGCTCCACAGGATCGCGCAAGGGCGCATATTTTTCCACGACAACCTCTGTGCCTTTAAGAAATCCAAGCTCCATGAGACGCTTGCGAAAAGCCCCGCTTCCTGCAACGTGCATTATAGTCGCCTTCTGTCCCTGCTTAAGATCGCTCAGTTTTATCTGAGGGGATTCGTTTATCTGTCTATTTATCTGCGCCACCCAAATTTTTTGGGCAGCCATTCTTCCCACTACGAGTCTGCTACAATGGAGGGCGATCACAATAGGTCCTCGGTTGTCGTTTGTTATAATCTCTACCTCGTCTCCTATGCGCAACCCCATTTCCTTAACTCGTTTTGTCAGCTCTTTTCCTCCTGAAAACCGTTCAACCTGAACCACTTCCCCGCGCCGAGCCGACGCGAGAGGCATCTCCGGCTCTCTGGCTGTAACGCAACCGGAACAGAGGCCGTATATCTCCATTCTGTGTCTGAGCATATAGAATTGATGTTCAAACGCTATATGCCGCTGTATCTCCTCCACCTGTTCATCTGTAAATTCTATAATTTTCTGACATTTAATACATATAAGGTGGTCATGGTGCTGGCCTATGTGCCAATGCTCATACCTCGGTTCTTCACCTTCAAAGGAAACCTTATTCGCCACCCCGTATTGCGCAAAAAGCGTGATTGTTTCCTGCACAAAGCCTGCATCGAAATGGAGTCCCCTTTTTTTAAGAAGGGCTACAAGCTCCCGCTCTGTAACATGCTCTTCTGTTCCGAGAAACACTTCAAGTATTTTCAGTCTGTCAGAAGAGGCCTTTATCCCTTGCCGTGCAAAAAGCGCCTCAAGCTGCTTTATTTCTTCTTTGTGCAAATTGTTTGTTTCCATAAGCAGTCGGATTTTACCTCACAAGTTTGTAAGTGCAACTCCCTGTGTAGCGCTTGTGTTTAGTGCAGGCAATGGAGCTTATCCTCCTATTAGATAGTGTGTCCCTATATCAGTGTCAATATAATGTTTGACAACTTAGCGCAGCCCTTTTATTTTAAAAGCTGTTTTTTTATTTGCTTAATTGTTAGAATTTTTTAACGCCAAAAGGAGGTAATATGGCTCCCATAAAAGTAATGGTCTGCGGTCTTCCCGGCAATATGGCCACACGGGTTGCGTATCATGTTGTAAAAGAAGATGGTTTTGAATTGGTTCCGTTTTCTCTCACAGGGTCTGAAATAGCAGATAAAGAGGTTGCAATCGATTCCTTTGCAGTGAGACTCGTTCGGCCAAATGAAAGAGATAGCATCAATCTGGACAGCTTAAGGCAAAGCCAAACTCTGATAGCAATCGACTATACCCATCCTGGCGCAGTTAATGAAAACGCTAAGTTCTATTGCGAAAAGTCAATTCCGTTTGTTATGGGAACAACAGGAGGGGATCGCAGCAGTTTGGTAAAAACTGTGGAAGCATCTTCAATACCTGCTGTGATCGCTCCCAACATGGCAAAGCAGATAGTGGGGTTTCAGGCTATGATGGAGTTTGCGGCAAAGGAGTTTCCCAATCTTTTTAAGGGATATAGCCTTGAAATCACTGAAAGCCATCAGAAAGGAAAGGCAGACACAAGCGGAACAGCAAAGGCAATGGTGGGCTGCTTCAATCAGCTTGGCGTTAGGTTTGACGCAAGTGATATCAGCATGATACGCGACCCCGAAATTCAAAAACACCAGATGGGAGTGCCGGACGAATACCTTTCAGGCCATGGCTGGCATACATATACCCTGGTATCAGGCGATCAAACTGTAAAGTTTCAATTTGTCCACAATGTAAACGGCAGGGAGGTATACGCTGGCGGCACAATAGACGCTGTCCGCTTTCTTGCCTGCAAAATTCTGGAAGGAATAACGGGAAAGGCTTTTTCCATGATCGACGTTCTAAGGGGGGAATAATCGTGCTTGACGTAATTGCTATTATCATGGCTGGAGGAAAAGGCGAGCGGCTATATCCGCTGACGGCTGATCGTACAAAACCTGCTGTATCATTCGGGGGATCGTACCGCATCATAGATATTACTATGAGCAATTGCATAAACTCCGGCATCTACCGGATTATGGTGCTGCCGCAGTATAAGGCACAGTCGCTGGTAGAACATCTTGAGGGGGGCTGGAACATTTTTAATTGGGACCTCGGTCATTATATGAAAATAGTGCCACCCCAGATGCGCACAGGCAAAAGTTGGTACATGGGAACTGCGGATTCTGTCAGACAGAACCTATACCTGCTTGAGCGGGACAAGGCAGAGCATGTTATCATACTATCCGGAGATCATATCTATAAGATGAACTACTCCCAGTTTTTGGGATATCACGTAAAAAAAGGCGGGGCGATTACGCTTTCGGTCGTAGAAGTCCCTAAGTCAGAAGCGCATAGATTTGGAATTGTCGCGGTAGACGAAAATTTTCGGGTCTGCGGGTTTGATGAAAAACCGGATAACCCAAAAACAATCCCCGGCGATTCGGAGAAGGTTCTGGCATCTATGGGTATTTATTTGTTTGATAAAAGGCAACTCATAAATGTATTGAAAGAAACCGATCAGGACGACTTTGGCAAAGAAATCATCCCTATGATGATAGAAAAATATCCTGTCTACGCATATCCATATAAAAAAGAAAACCGGATAAAAGACTATGTCTACAAGATATTGGAAAACGGTGAAAGAATGCGGGTTATGGAGGAATGCGTAAGGGATTCTTCCTATTGGCGGGATGTGGGTGACCTGGACGCCTACTGGAATGCGAATATGGACCTGACAGGTGTTGATCCCATGTTTAATATGTACGGTGAACTTTGGCCACTAAGAACCTTTCAGAGACAATTCCCTCCGGTAAAGACAGTCTTTAACGATAAAGAAACCAACAGGGTGGGGATGATTCTGGATTCCATTGTAGGAAACGGGTCTATAATAGCAGGAGGGTGTGTTACCAACTCAGTGCTTTCCCAGAATGTCTATGTCCGCAGTTGGGCTGAGGTAAAAGAATCGGTTGTTATGTCCAGTGTCGTGATCGGACGCAACTGCAAGATCATGAAAACCATTATTGATAAGAACAACAATATCCCTGCCAACACCACGATCGGCTATGATCCGGATAAGGACAGAAAACTTTTTAACGTAACTTCACGGGGGATTACAGTTATTCCTAAAGGGATGTTTAAGTGAGTCTTATTTTCTGCTAATAAGCTCTTTGGCCAGACTTAGGTAATCAAGGGAGCCAGGGCTTGTCTTGTCATAAAAGATTACCGGTTTTCCATAAAAGGCGCTTTCCGCGATTGTTATATTGCTTCGTATAACAGAATCAAACAACTTGCCCGACAACCGGCTGTCGTTTTTTAGTGCGTCAAGCACCGCCCTTCCCACGCGTGTGCGGTGATCGTAGCATGTGGCGACCACGCCTCTGATTTTCAGTTTTGGATTAAGATTTTCGCGCACGTTATTAACGGTTTCAAGAAGTGAATCGAGCGCGGAATATGCGTAAGGGTGGGTTTGGCATGGGACAAGCACCTCATTTGCAAACACCAAAACGTTTACTGTTAAAATAGAAAGGCTGGGGGGCGTATCCAATAAAATAAAGTCATATTGATTTTCAACCTGGACAAGTCCATCCTTGATTCTATTCTCGCGGCCGTCACTATTAAGGAGTTCCAGTTCCGCGGCGCTCAAGTCAGGATGAGATGGCGCTATATCCAGGCCTTTCCATGAGGTCTCTTTTACTATTAATGAGGCAGGGGTATTTTCAGGAGATATGATCATGTCATATATAGAGTATTGCAGATCGTCTGGAATAAGTCCTACCCCTTTTGTCGCGTTAGCCTGCGGATCCACATCCACTATGAGAACCCTCTTGCCAAGAGCTGCAAGCGCGGCTCCGCAATTGATGGTAGTAACGGTCTTTCCTACCCCGCCTTTTTCGTTGACTATTGCAATTTTTCTTGTCCTGGTTGAATCCATAGGCCTTCTCCCATGCCCCTAACCCCCTTCAGGATCGCTTCCAAATCTTGGTTAAGCGCCTGCAGCGAATCAGCAGACTGTTTTTTTTCGTTCTGGGTTGTATGAATATTTTCTTCCATGTACGCTAAGTCAACGGTAAAGGCGTGTATCCTTGCAGCAAGTCCTTGAAACAACGAATCCAACACGGCCTCTGTTAATTTATATAGATACTGAAACTTCAGGTTTTCTTTATAGTCTACAAGCAGTCCTGCTATGGATTCTTTCGCAGACCTTTTCATTTGGCCTATCCTATGCCGCAGTAGTTCCGCATATTTTTCCTGCTCGCGCTCGACAGGCTTTTTAAAGATTGTCTTAAAAAAGACCTTCATTTTTTGCACCCCGAAATGCACCAGCGCCTCTGTTTTGATCTGGGCGTTGAGCGGCAAATCAGAATTTATGATAGGGATATTCAGCTTGCACTGGTGTTTTACGGCATGGATATCGATTTTGCCAGCATGATACCCTTCTTCTTTCTGATCTCGGCCAGGTCCCAGGATATTCAGCTTGCGCTGGTATTCGTGTATGACGTCTCTAATCATGGAATTAAACGATTCGCCTATCCCCTCTATGGTTTTCTTAATAAAAATTTCTTGCTCTGACACGTAATTAAGGATTTTTACATTTATTGATTCGGCCAGAAACCTGTTAAGCGCTTGCTGGAACTCCTGAAACATAGAATATAAGGCGGCCCAAAATTGGGGTATGTCAGAAAGCCTCTCTCCTCCAGGGTGGGATGCATTGTATGTCTTGATGAATTTATAAATATCCTTGGCCGTGTCCCCATACTCCGGGTCAAAAAAATGATCTGTCTTTTTTCCAAGCTCTTTTTTTAGCTTATTATGCGCCCCTTTAAGGGTATCGGTGACAATAGATATAAGATTGTCAATAGAATCCTTTCTTTTGCGCATCTCTGCAAGCAGGGACTGTGCGTCATGAGAGTTTTTTCTGAGAAGCTCTGTCGAGAGATTAACAAGGTCATAGAGACCTGAAGCTACAATGCCCAGCCTCTCTACATTGCTTTCAATAAGGAGCGAAAACCTTTCCTGAGATATAATATCTGAGAAACGATCCAGAAATCTCTCGGTCTCTGCGTCTGAAAACTCAGGCATTGTATGATCCTGTGTCCACTGTGAAATCTTTAGCTTGTTCTTTTCCGAAATTTGACTATTCAGTTGTCCGCTTTTTAAAAGGTTATAAAGAGCGGAAAAAGAGAATACTGGAAGGTCACCATTATGTATGTGCGAAAGCTCTTTTTGGATATTTCCGACAATTGACTTTAGGTCTTCAAGGGTTTCATGCTCGCCCAGGTCGCAGTTTACTACAACTAAGGCGTTTTTTAGGAGCCGCATCTCGTTGACCAGGTTTAAAAACCTGATATCCGCCTGCCGGATTCCTACGCGGCTTGTAATGACATATATGATCTGGTGCGCTTGAACCAGATAGTTCTGTATCATTGCAAGGTGCATAGGGTTTGGGGAATCGCTCCCCTGACAATCTGAGATTTCAAGATTTTTTAAAAGGCTATTTTGGCTGGGAATGGTAAGCAATATATCCTGAAGATAGATGGAAAGGGCGTCACTGCCGACAATATTTTTATGTTGATCAAATAACTCTTTGTCATACACAAAAGAGCTAGGATCTTCTTTAATCATATCCTTCATGGAGTCGTATCCTTCGAGGTAGGCGGAAAGAAGAACCGAATTCCAATCTTTGCTCTCCTGAGAAATGATCTGCTCTGGTTTCAGGGCTGCAAGCGCCTTTTTAAGATCGCGCCTGTCTTGAGTATTGCGGATATCAAAGTTCCCCTGCCTGCTTTTCCATTCCAACGACGGGAAAAGCCCCAGCGCCTGCATAATGTCCTTGTTTATATGATTCCAGGTTTTGAGAAGCAGCTTTGCCGATGTGTTTCCATTTGGGCGCACCCTTGTGATAATGGATGTGATAATACCAGCGCCTCTTTTTAGAAAATCTCCGCCGAGAAATGAATTAACAAACGTGCTCTTTCCAGATTTGACTGTGCCTACTACAGCCACTCTTATTATATCGTCATTGAGCTGGCGCAAGACCTGTGAAACTATATTCTCCCATAGCCTAAAGGTTTCGTTGGAACCTCTGTGAACCGACTGGAACCTGGAAACGCATTCATTGATTCTCTCTGCCAGGGCAAGAGTTTCTTTCCTAAGAGATTCAAACTTAGTCAGGTTCATAACAACTTAGTTTCCTTTTTCGGTTATGTCACAAGGGTTCCAATCAGGCTGTTGATGTCGCTAACATTATGTTCCGCCATGTATTTTCCAATACCGTCAATCACTTCCTGTGTGGTTGACGGGTTTATGAAATTAGCGGTTCCTATCTGAACCGCTCTGGCGCCGCAAATCAAAAATTCCAGGGCTGTTTTTGCGTCCATGATCCCGCCAATTCCAATAACAGGCACCTTTGCGGTCTTCGCTACCTCCCATACCATTCTAAGGGCAATGGGCGCAATCGCAGGGCCGGAAAGCCCGCCTACGATAGCGGCAAGTTTTGGGCGTCTGGTGTTGATATCAATTGCCATCCCCCTGATGGTGTTGATAAGCGATATGGCATCTGCTCCGGCATCTTCAACGCTTTTTGAAATAACACAAATATCCGTAACATTAGGGGATAGCTTTGCAATAACAGGGAGAGTCGTTTTTTCGCGCACGGCCTTTATCACAGAAAAGGCAAGCTGCGGGTCGGTTCCGAAGAGTATCCCCCCCTGTCTGACATTTGGACAGGATATATTGACTTCAATAGCGGCTATGCCATCTATGTCATTGATCCGTGCAGCAAGCTCGGCATATTCTGAAATATCTCTGCCATAGATATTGACGATACAAGGCGTTTGCAGTGTACGTAAAAACGGGAGTTTGTCATGCACAAAGGCGTTTACGCCAATATTCTCAAGTCCTATGGAGTTCAGAATACCGGAAGGCGTTTCTACAATTCTAGGCGCTGGGTTCCCTGCAGAAGGCTCAAGCGAAATTCCTTTGACAATAATTGCGCCAAGCGAGTTTAGATCCACAAAAGGCGCAAATTCCTTGCCGTATCCGAACGTCCCTGATGCGGTCATTACAGGATTTTTAAAGCGAATACCGGCAATAACAATAGAGAGGTCGGGGGTTTTAATTTCGCTCATAGCAAGAGGTTGAATAACATTTTTTAAGGCATGAGACAATCATCAAATGAGTATTCAGGTGGATAGACTGAAATTCAGGTGTATAGGCCGAAGACTGAAGGTGTGGTTGGGGGAAGAGCGGCCTGCGTTTTTTAGTCAAACAGGACAGGCATGCCCGTCCTGTTTGACTTTTTTTTTACAAATCAGTCTGGTTTGTTGCATGGCGGCTAGCGCCCTGGGTAGAGGCATTAAAAGACCCTCTAAAGGAACTTTTAATGAATTTGCCAACTCTTTTGCCCCTATTAATTGGCCGTTGCGGTCTCCGTGTCTGTTGCTGAGGGTCATTATAACGCGGACGGTCAGTATAGCTTGGCCGGTCATTATAACCTGGTTCTGGAGATGATTTGTAGTCAAAAGTTGATAGTGTACGCTGCTCAATCTCCGAACCGATAATCCGATTGAGGGCGCGCACCATATCCCTGTCGTCTTTTGTGATAAACGTGAAAGCTTCTCCGCTGCGAGTAGCCCTGCCGGTTCGTCCGATGCGGTGAATATATGCATCCGAGGTGGAAGGGATATCGTAGTTGATGACATGAGAAACACGGGTAACGTCAATGCCGCGAGCGGCGATATCAGTAGCTACAAGTATCTGAAATGTCCCATTGCGAAAGCCGTTCATTGCGGCCTGTCGGCGTTCCTGGGAAAGATCCCCCCGCAGCGAAGCGCACTTATAACCAGCCAAAGTCAGTTTTTCACCTAAAACTTTAGCGCGGAATTTAGTTCGGGTAAAGACCAGTACCGATTCGGTAGATGTGCTTCCCAACAGTTTTAACAATAGATCTGTTTTTAAGTGCTGAGCCACAGGGTAGAGCGCATGTTTGACAGTATTCACAGGCGCGGTTGTCCCTACTTGGACAGTAGCCGGATTTTTCAGGATATCCCCTGCCATGCGGCGAATTTCGGTTGGCATGGTAGCTGAAAAGAGCATTGTCTGCCGATTTTGTGGAAGATGTGTCATGATTCTACGGATATCAGGGAAAAAACCCATGTCGAACATCATGTCAGCCTCGTCAATAACCAGCACTTCCAAATGGGAAAGATCGACCGTATGTCGTCCGATATGATCAATAAGCCGACCTGGGCAGGCAACAACAATATCCGCAGTTCTCAGTTTTTGAATCTGCGGGTTAATTCCCACTCCGCCATAAACCGTAGCGCTTCTTAATCGGGTATTGCGCCCTAATGTTCCGATAGCCTTATGTGTCTGCTCAGCCAATTCCCGTGTGGGGCTAATGATCAAAGCCCTGACATGACCGTGTTTATTCCCTATCAATCGATTTAGTATCGGCAAGACAAAGGCGGCTGTTTTACCAGTGCCAGTTTGAGCCAGCCCCATCAAATCGCTATTATTCAATATCTGTGGAATAGCCTGAGCCTGAATCTGTGTCGGGGTTACATACCCCGCTTCTAAAATTCCTGCCTTAATAGCAGGATGAAAATTAAACGCTTCAAAATTCAATCAACACCTTCTTTCTGTGTTCCAATAAAAAAGCCCCGGAATCATTCCAGGGCTTACGTATTTTTTAATATGACGACCAGGAACACTATTTTAATAAGTAAAAGAATAAATACAGGTTATTTAACCTAATGTCAAGCTAATTTACAGGGCTACCAGGGCTACGTCAAAGTCATCTAACATATTAGATTAGCGATTAATTTAAAAAACAGTAGTTTATTGCAAAAAATCGTAACTTCTCAATAAGTCGGTGTAGAATAAAATCAATAGGTTACGAGCCACGTTTTTGACTAGCAATATTCATGCCATGCCCAGTAATTTCAAATAGTTATGATTGGCATAATTATTGCTTGCAAATTTTTTGAAAATTTTTACTAAAAATATCTACTTGGAATTATTTGATATTATTGTTACCCCGACTTATTGAGAAGTTGCAAAAAATCATGGTAACAGAGTAACCGTTCACAGGAAGCTGGGCTGCTGAGCCGAGGGTGTTCCGAAAAATCGGTTTGCGATATGGTCGTTAGTTTGTAGATGTTTTTTGTAGGCCAGAAAGTGGCGGAAGTCAGGATGTGTCTGGCAGTAGCGAAGGAGCAGGTTCATTGTTGAAGTATGCCTTGACAGATGCCAGTATGAAATTGAAAGCTG
>JAZDIE010000034.1:0-7426 GCA_043805295.1 Pseudomonadota bacterium | reverse complement strand
CGGTATATGAGATAAGTTTAAAAAGTTCCTCTGTTGTGACATAAGGACAAACGCTTATTGTCCGCCATGCGCCAGGGAGATCATTTGAAAATGTTTTATATATGCAGTTTGAAGAAGGCGAAATCAATTCCAGTAGCCCTTCAGGCAGGGGGATAATCTGAATGACTGCTATGGATATCATGGCTATAGGAAAAACAAGCAGCCAGTTCTTTTTTCTATACTCTCTTTTCTCTCCACACGCCTGTTTAAGCAGCCACGCCCCTAATATAATAAAGGCTGCCATCTCCATAATGGCCGCTGCCCATAGCTGAGTAGTTCCAACAGCTAATGGAGTGAATAGAACGATAAAGATTAAGCCCTTTTCAATTACAATGTCAAAATACTTCAAGCCTGATACTGCTGGAAAAGATGACATACTATCTTACGCCATCCGCCCCGATCCCAAACGAGCCATACAAAAAAAGAATTTTTTCAGCCAGGTTCCTTCCTGTTTTATATGGCTGACAGGTTCAGACATAGGACATGGCTTGCCATGTATGATTGCATCAGGTATGGACGTAACAAGGGCTTCAGCTTTTTCTTTTCCTATGATATCCCGGGCTATCTCTACAGCAATCTTAAGTTCAGGTTTCCTGTAAACCGCTGAATGGGCGTCTGTGGCTATAATATGAACAAGGTTATGTTTAAGAAGGAAAACGCTGAATTCCTGTATATCATCTCCTAATTCTCCGGTCAGACTCATAGCAGTAATTTGCACAAGAACCCCTTTGCTCACAATTGAATAAAGGGCATTTGGATGATTCATAAACCATGCGTTTCGCTCAGGGTGAGTTATTATCGGAAAAAAGCCTGACTTTAGCACAAAAAGCAAAAATGCCTCCCAGTTAGGAGGAACCGAGACAGGAGGAAATTCAGCTAGAAAATATCTGTTGGTTTTATTTATTGTTAAATGTCTTACTTTTTTGAGATAAATTAAAAGTTCAGGCGTGACAAAGACCTCTCCGCCAGAAAGTATTTGGATATTAATACCCTTTTCCTTAGTCTTAGCCGCTATAGTATTTATCAGTTCATCAACTTCTATCGAAGACGGCTCATACACGCCTGGTTTGAAATGTGGGGTGGCCACTATTGTGCTTATGCCATCAGCCGCAGCCATGCGGCACATATCTACAGATTCATCAATAGCGCCAGGCCCGTCATCTATGCCAGGCAGGATATGGGAGTGTATATCTATCATGTCTTTTTTTCAGCGGGTTTTTCCTGATAGTAAGGGTAGTAATTATAATATGAATAACGCCCTTTTGTAAGGCTGATATTGTTTAATATAATACCCATTATCTTTGAGTTAACGCTTGTCAAAAGCTGACTGGCCTTGCTTATTACATCTCTGCTGGTCACCCCCCCCCATATAACCAGCACAACCCCGTCCGCAAGACTTGATAACACACGCGAGTCAGAGACAGCCATTAATGGGGAAGAGTCTATAATTATATGATCGTACCTACCCCTTAGGTCATTCAATAATTCCTTCATACGCATAGAAGATACAAGCTCCAGCGGATTTGGCGACATGGTTCCAGCAGCAAGAAAATCGAGATTTGAGAAATTTGGAATAGCCTTTATGCTGGGAGTGGTATGTTCCGCTATCGCGTTACTCAATCCAGCGGAATTATCCAGGTTAAATATCTTATGTAAGCTGGGGCGTCTCATATCAGCGTCAATAACCAGAATTTTTCCACCCATTTGGGCCATAACCGTTGCAAGATTGGCGGTAGTAGTTGTTTTACCTTCAGCCGGAACCGCGCTTGTAATTAAAACAACCTGTGGCGACTTTTCAGCAGACGACAACATAATGCTGGTGCGTATAGTTCTGTAAGATTCTATTACTATAGACTTGGGGTCTGAAGAGACATACAAGGCATTTTTTTTATCCACAGAAGGGACAAAACCTAAAAAAGGCATTTTAAGTATATTACCCACATCTTCAGGGGTTTTTATAGAGTCGTCCATGTATTCCACAAAAAACGCCGCAGCTATCCCGCTGAAAAGCCCCATAATAATTGCTAAAATCATATTCAGCGCCTTCCTGGGTTTTATGGGAGCTTTAGGGATAATAGCGCCGTCTACAATATTGACGTTGGATACATTGATGCCGCTTGAAAGGGACGCCTCTTGCATTTTTTTCAGCAGTAATTCATAAAACTGTTTATTGCTTTCAGACTCTCCTGAAACCACATTAAAATTAATAGCCTGACGAGTAAGCTCCAAGACCTCCTGCTTCTGGGCATCCATGGCTCTTGTGATTGAAGCCTCTCTGCTTTTGGAGATCTCATATTCTGTCTTGGCTGCACTGAGCATTTTCAAGGCTTCTGTTTTAAGGTTTTTCCGTACCATGTCAAGCTCTGATGTAGCCTGTATCATCTGAGGATGTTTAGGACCATATTTTTCAGACAACTCTGATATAGTCCTCGTAAGCTTAAGCTCATCATTCCGTAAGCCCTGGATTACCAGATTGTTCATTATATCAGGAACAGTAGTCAAAAGCGCTGGGGTGTCGATAACAGAATTTATCTGGTTATATCTTACCTCAGCCTCCTGCTTTTTGATATCAGCCTGCACCTGCTGAGAGACCAGGTCCTGAAGCTTTTGAGTAACCACATTTTCCTTGGCCTCAAATGATACTATCCCTTTCCCTTCCTTATATTTCTGTAGGCTTTGCTCTGAATCTTCCACCTTAGACCTTAATTCAACCACTTTTGAGGACAACCACTCCACAGCCTCCCTGTAAGGCCTTACACGCATATCCATGTTATACTCTATGTATGTTGAGGCTATGCCGTTTGCCATTGCCGCAGCGACATTGGGATTGTCAGATTTATAGGTTATTTTAATAATATTAGCCGCATTGGCAATCTCAACTCCCATCTCGTCAAGAATTATGTCAGTAAGATCAGGGTCTAATTCCGACTGCCATCCTATATCTGAGAAAGGGGGATTGGAAACCACTTTTGCAGGGAAAAGGCTGTTTATAGCGCCCTTTATGTTTAGAGTAAGCACAGCGACAAGACTGCTCTTTGCCTTGTCTTTTTTCTCAATAAAATAAGGGCGTTTATCAATTTGCAACCTTCTAACCACCTTGTCCGCAAAGGCCCTGCCTGCCATTATTTCCTTCTGTGTATTGTAATATTCAAGGGAATCTTTCATCTGAATGACACCAACTCCGCCTTCCAGAAAATTTATAGTGGAGTTTTTATCCAGTTCAACATACAATTGAGCCACACCTTGATACACAGGAGTTGCCAAAAAGGAATACGCTATCGTAATCCCTACCACGATAGAGAAAAAAGCTATTAAGACATTCCTGCGCTTTGAAAGGACTTTCAGATAGTCACTTAAATGTATTTCTTCAACTTGTGATTGCATTCAACCTCTCCTAGAAAAAACTTACAGGCACTGTTACAATATCGTCAGGCATAACCAAGTCATCCATATTTGCTTTTATGGAGACCTCATCTTTATCAGTGGCCTTCCGTATAATCTTTACTCGACTTTGCGATGCCTTTGGAGTAAATCCGCCTGCAATAGTTATAGCCTTCAGCACGGTAAGCCCTTTTGTTATTTTATATGCGCCTGGGGTCTTTACCTCTCCATTCACGTATACGAACTCCGCTTTAGGCACATAAATACTATCCCCGTCAAAAATAGAGACATTCGCATTCGCGCCCTTTCCTTCAAGGAGCCTTATCAAATCAACGGCAATAGTGGCGTCTTCTTTTTTAGCAGCACCGGCTTTTGCTGTTTTCCTGTTTATATAAAGCGTATCTCCCGCATTCTCTGTAAGGCCGCCTGCTTTTGATATAACCTCAAGCAGCATGGAATTTCCGCTCAATTCAACCAGACCTGGTTTAATGAACTCGCCCAGAACAGTAACCTTTTTGCTTCTATACTCTACTATAAACACGGCAACCTGTGGTTTTTTGATGTAACCATTTTCAAGGAGTAAAGCAATCTTACCGCCTGCCTCTGTTGATGAGAGACCTGTTACGCCGACCTCGCCTATAAGCGGGAACATAATCTTCCCTTCACTGCTTACCCTTGCCTCGGCTGCAAGATCCGGATTATCGTATACTGTTATACGCAACAGATCCCCCTCGCCTATTACATATTCCTGGCAAAAGGCAGGAGGAACAATCAAAAGCATAAAGATAAAAACCGCGACAGCGCCAAAAAAATACGCGGAATTTAATGTTGTCATTTTTTTTATTATGTCAGAAATCGGCATTTTTTAAATAAACCTTCCTCTGCTTTAAAGTGAGATTGATAGATTCAAAAGAAGGGGGAGTTTTCCCTTTAATAATACTTTTCTGGTTTACCCCCACGCTGATTGTACCTATGATCAAAGGCGATATGTTTTTTACACTGACTGATCCACTCAACACAGCCACTTCTGTTTCGTCAGACAAGGCAGTTACCACAAAGTCAGAGATATTCGCTTGTGTCAAAACATTATTTGTCTCCACATTAAACGAAGAGCCTTTTCCCCTCTGTTTAAAAATAACAAACCTGACAATCCCTCCCTGAAGTTTTATAATAGCCTTCCTTCTGTCATAACAGCCTGCGCAACCTTTGTTCGTAGCGCTATCCACGCTCGGCTCGTATATATATTGTTTTATCATCAAGGATGTCTCAGGAGATAGGTTTATAAAGGAATCGTCAATAAACATCACTCTGGCAATGGAATTCTTTTCAGTCCTTAAGATATCGCCCACAACAACAGAATCCCCAACCACGGCATTCTTCTCATCAACCCAGGCTTTTTTGATTGTAACCTTACCGGTTACAACAGAGCACCTGCCAACAGGTAAATCCTCAGCCATACCATCTATGGGATTAGATAGTATAAGATATGCAACAGAAAATAGAAATAGAACAAACCAAGAATAGCTTCTCAAGCTATTCTTGCCAGATACTATAATTGCTATTAACAGGCTCAACATCATCTATGTTGCTAAGGATATCAGACTATATTGACTGGCAGTGTTCACCGGACAAAAAACAAAAGAGGGATGGAACATATCCGCCAGAAAAACAATTCCATCCCACAACTTTTGTTTTATAGTTGCTATACCAGATTATGGCGTGACTGGGCTTGCAGTAGTGGTTGTGCCACCTCCGCCTCCCATAACAGGGGGTGGTGTCGGATCATTAACAGGGGGCGTGCCTTCATCAGCCGGAGTAAAACCAAATACAGGCGCTCCAGGAGCCGTGGCATTTGCAATAGAGTTTGATACAGCCTCTGGAGTCGCCCCTGCCTCAATAGCGCCTTGGGATATTGTATCCTGGCTTGCCCCTGCTCCAATTGAAGCATTAACTACAGCCTGCAAGGGCGCCCCGGCAGTGACTGCGGCCTTTACAACTGCAACAGCAGAATATCCGTTTGTAATCGCTGTATAGACTACAACAGAAGGATCAGCCCCTGCTTCGATAAGCGCAGCAACCACTGCTTCTATGTCCATGCCGGAATCAACAGCTTTTTGGATAATATCCTTGACAGGAACCTTAGCCGCCAAATCACTGGCTATATCCTGCTGTGAGATAATACCCCATGCCATAGAACCAGAAAAGATCATGCCTAAAATCAATAACACTACAAAATGCTTTTTATTCATAACCTGCCTCCTTATATCGCCCATCTCAAAGGGCGGTTTATTTCTTTATAAAGCAGAATTCATTGTAATGGCATAGCTACGTTCAATGAAATCATTTACGTCAATATTGGAATTTCTGCCTGTGTAATTAAAATCAAAGGAAAGAGTGAGCCAATACTGGAATAAATATTTCAAGCCAGCGCCAGTTGTGTATGTCTTGTCCTCTCTAGTCTCTGTCTCTGAGGGGAGAGCGTTAGAAAAATCATCTGTGCCATAAGCTCCGCGCAACACGCCACTAACAGTATCGATAAACTTATGAGTAAACTCTCCATACGAGCCGGTGGTAATATAGTATCTTGTGTCTTGGAGACTAGACTCATTAACCATCCTCTGTCCTCTTAATAGAATGGATGTATAGTCTGTAAAACCATGGTCTAAAGAGACCTCCCATACCCCTACTTTTTCAGTATCGTATGCATCAAAATCCTTCCAAAGATAGCCGCCTTTGATTGTCCCTTTTGATTTTTTCTCAAGCTCCCACGTAAGCCCTAAAAGTCCGCTATCCACTTTATTATCTAAAGTGGTGTCAGAATCAGAATCAAAATCAACGTTTCCATGATCATACTCAACAAACGCGGACGTTCTTGGAAGAAAGTTATAATATATATAGCCTGATATTAATTCTTCGTCTCTGTCCCTGAATTGACTTGTTTTGAAGTCATAATTAGATTTTGTATAATCAAGCTGCACCTTGGATATATCCTCTAACTTATAAGTTACAGAAGATCCGGCCTTATTAACTTCATATTCTTCACGATCACCTGTGGCGGATTCTGATCTTGACTCATGTTTGTTAGCATAAATATCCGACAATTTTACCCCCCAGTTATTCCCTAATTCAAAATTCAAAAGCGCATTGGCATTATGGTCTGTAACGCTTTCTGAATCGTACTTACTGTATTCTTCTATGATTGCGTTATATCCAAGGGCAAGTTCATGCGCCCTGAACGGTAGCAGCAATTTTATTCCTGGAATAGTCGTAAGGATACGATCTTGTTTTGCTCCTGTAGATGTAAAATATATATTATCAGAATATTTATCCTTGAGCGTTAAATAAGGATGAAACTCCAATGCCCCTATACGCAATTCCCCCTCGGCTTTTGTAACTTGCGGAGCAAATAATACAAACAACAAAAAAAACAATAGCAATCTTAACAATTTAAATCTCATATCACTACCTCCCTCCTTTTTATTATGTTAAAAATATGGTTAAAGTTACTTGGTGCTTAGACGAAGATTTTCGTTCAGTATCTCTTTGAAAAATCTGATACAGAACCTAATGAAAAAAAGCAACAGTGTTTTTGATCTCAACTTCTTGAAATTAAAAAGCTATACGCCATAATAAGGCGTAATTTTATAATTAACAAGCTTTTTTATGTTTTTGTCAATCCAACACATTGACCATTGTAGGGGTTCAAATTTTTGAACCCCTACTGGCGAACTATAAGTGTGCCATCCTCCCATTTTTCCCATGCCGATTTTGTATCTGAAGTTTTTGCAAAAGCATAGTAAGAAATATTATTTGGAAAAACGGTTTTATCCGCACTTGTCCCTATAATCGCACTGCGCCCTGCCTCGCTAACAATGTTAAATCCTGAGGCGTTCAGAGCCGCATTGATCCTGCTAATCTGATCTGCTGGGAAAAACCCGTTTTGCTTAATATAGCTATCCGGCATTACCATTGTCAGTAATCCGCCGCTTGCAGGCCTGAAAAAATA
>JAZDIE010000033.1:0-8370 GCA_043805295.1 Pseudomonadota bacterium | reverse complement strand
ATGTATCATCCAACCATTGTTCTTTTTTAGGAGCTACGGTCTGCTCAATAAGTTTTCTGACAAGTATGTTGAACGAAATATTGTGAATACGAGCATACTCTCGTCCTGCTTGGAGTAGATCTTCATCTATTGAAAGTGTTATATTTCTCATAATGCACCCTCCTTATACACAGTATAAGTGTACACTATATAAGAAGTCAAATCTTTTTTTCGCCCGCAGACCGGGTGATGGGAACGCCCTAAATCCTTACTTATCCGCGTCTTTTTTCTCTTGATGGAACATAATATCCCACCTTTTTATCTATAGACATGGGGATATCTATCTGGCTTTCAGCCATACTTATAACTTTCTCGATAGATGGGATGCCTGAGGTGCTGGAAAAGGATCGGGAAAAGATTTCCCCCCAGCTTGTGGAGTAGAACGCAGTGTATTCATAGAAATCCGGCAAGCTTTTGTCCAGGTTGAAATTGGCGGTAATAAAAAGCCGGTCTACATCTGCTTGTTTTAGCAGGGCTTGAGGATGAGCTTCCGGGAATTCGTCCAGAGTAAAAAAAACAGATAATGCCTTTAAGAGATTTACTATATCCTGAAGGCTTACATGAGTAGGGTTTGGCATTAATTGAAAAGCGACTTTAGGATTATATAGTCTGTTGTATACAAGCCATATAATTATTTCCTCTATACTTCCCTTTTTTAGAAGATCACCTGTTCCCCGCTCTTTATCACGTTGTTTTATTACATGGTGGAGGGACCATGGTGAAAAACAGGGAGGCTTTGGCTCTGTATATCTGAAAACAAGCTGTTGAAACAGAGCCTTGCCGTGCGTTACAAGAGGGAGTTTTTCCACCTTGTAGGGTTGCTTTCCAAAATGGACGAACATCTTACGTCCGAGGATTGTGAGGTCTTCCGGAGTAATTATGGTCTCGCCAGCGGTTGTTTCCTGTAAGACCCTGCTCAGTCTTTTGTAGGTCTCGATCATATAGGTGTTGATCTGATTGCTTAGTTGAAGGATTTTTTCAAAAGTCCATTCCTTGAAGCTCCCCAAATCATTGATGGTTGAATCGTCCCATCCCCACGAATCCATATATTCCTGTAGCAACTCTTTTTTTTCTCCAAATACTGAGCTGTCTAATTCAGACAAGGATTTTATTCCCAGTTTTAAAAAAAAGCATATTTGAAGCAATTGCACTATCTTTTCCTGTCTGTTTTGTTGATAGCATTTTAAGACATCTGAAAATAGGAGTATGTACGGGTCAATACTGGAAAGATCGCGTCTATTCGCCGACCATGCTGTTTTTAGACGATCGCATAAGAGTCCACTTTCGTCTCCAGTCTGTATGTATTTTTCAAGCAGGGACATTTTCATGACCGATTTGTAGGGGCTCTTGATTCCCTTGAAAAGCTGCCATATGGACGCGCCAAAGTATTCTTCTTTTGGAATAGTGGTGATAGCTCCGAGATTAAGATAGTCGTTATGAAAGTGCATCGCGAGTGATAGGGCGTTAAGGTAGTGCCTTTCCTTTAGCCCCTGTGGCAGAACGCACCAGAACGGAATTTTTCCTGCAAGATGGATAAATGTTCTATAAAATTCTTCTTTAAGAATCTTTCCTTGCGCGGAACCGGAGCTTTCCTGATCGCTTGTTCCAAACCGGTCTTCTCTGACATTTTTAGGATCGACAATGAAAAAATGAACCGGAACATGGAAGGTTTGCTCAGCCCATTCTTCAATGGCTTTGAGCTTGGCCTCAAGCGCTGTGATCTGTTCCTTGTTGAACTTTTTAGAATCTATGCATATCCAGCAATCAATGTCAGAAGCGGCTGATTGAGCAATGGTGCCTGTGCTCCCAATGGTGAAAAGGGCCTCAATAGATGCGCCATCTGTTTCAATTTCTTTTGATTCTTCTATTATAAAGTATTTTTTTGCAAGAAGGAGTATCTCCGGAGATGGATTGTATCCAAAAACGCCTGATGGGACGTTTTGTATTGGATTATCTATAGGGAGTAGCTCCAATCTCGTATGGACAATAAAAGGGATTAATGAAAGCAAGTCCCGTTGCTCTGGCTGGAATGCGTCCAGCGCCAACTCGATCCTTTTCCGGTTAAAAGCCAGAAATGACTTGCGCCGTCTTTCCATTTCATGCGCAAGGACTATGAGATTAAACCCGCCACACTTGAGCGGCGCCTCATTAAAAAACACCTCTGGCAGAGTGATATCAGAAAACCATTCTGATTGGGATTCAAGGTTTGATTGGTCAAACATGACCCCTGATGAATCAATCTGATCTATGTTGCAATCGTATGCCTTAACTAACGAGAAGTCAGATGAGCGAATCAATGCCCTGCGCAAGGATGTTTTGCTGAGTTGCGCTCCGACAAACCATGCCTGTTGAAGGTTGGTATTGGAAAGATCGGTCATCTTTAGTCTTGCGGATATAAAACTTGAATCCTTCAGTGTCGCAGATGTGAAGGAAGAATAATATATCCATGAGCTGTTGAAATCGCATAGGCTGAAGAGCGCTCCTTTGGCGGAAACCTTTCGCATGACAGCCCCTTCAAACGAGACAGAATGGCATTCTGCATTATCCAGGATGATATTATCCAGGAAAGCGCCATAAAACGAGACTGATACAAGCCGCGCACGGGCAAGGTTGAGGTTGGAAATGATTGCGCCTTCAAAATCTATCGAGTTTAACTGAACCCCTGAAAGATCCAGATCAGAAATGGCTTCGCCCTTGAAGTCAGCCTTATCGAGTTTGCCATCAACAATAAGCTGATCGAGTCCCTTTTGAGCCTTTCGGCCTGATATCCTCTCGAAAAAGGTCTTTTTATCCTTTATTATGGCTGGGGTAGGGGGTGCGTCGTCTTGTTCTAACTCAAGTGATTTTTTTTGTTTTATTGAATCTATATGCTCAAGAATCTGAGCTGCTTGTTTACTTACGTCAGGGTCAGACCCCTTAGCGTACTGCCTTAAAAAAAGAAAGAGTTTTTGATGATCATGCCGTATAATGGAATGTGCAATCGCACTTCTGGCCTTTTTTGCTTCTTCATGAGGGAGAGCGCAAATTATAGTGGTTATGTCAAGAGAGTCTAAATCAGATAAATCATCGTAGAGCATAGCTATAGCTGTAGGCGAATTTTGAATAATGCTGCTGACAGCCTTGTCCAGTCCCTGCGCCTTGAGTAGGATCAGCGTATGCAAGGCGCGGCATCGGATGGTCTCGTCTTCGTCATAGAGGAGTTTTTGTACTGCTGATATTATCGTTGAATCGCCCATACACTTCCCGTCGGCAAAGAGTTTGAGGCACGCTATACGGACCGAAGGAAGCTCGGTCTTTGAAAGGAAAGGAATACATTGATAATAATCAGGTTTTTTTCCCAATAATCCGACAATCTCTAATCCTTTAATCTTATCTTTCTGGCGGTTTGATTTCAGTTCCTGATCAATAACAGTCTCTACGATCCTTATACGCCGACAGAGTTCATAAAAGGCGGAATTCAAAAGCACATCCTGGTTAGAGCCTTTGCCAAGGCGTCCGATCAGAATACGACGGTCCGCGATATCTTTTAAAAGAAGCCTGGCAAGGGATGCATGGCTATTTCTTGTCTGTACTGAATCAATGGCGTATTGTTGTGCAAATTCCAGGCGAAGCAGAGGAGGGAATTTTTTTACAATATCGGTTATTATAGTGGATGGGATAGTGTTTTGAGTGAAAAATGACCAGGCAAGGGATGAGTTTTTTCCTCCTATTTTAAGAAGAGATTTTATGAATAGCGAAGCGAGGTTTTGGTTGCGTGTTTGTTTGAGTTCTTTGTAGAGTTCAAAAGAGACAACAGCAGCGCGTATCGCCAAATCTTTTGTCTGAGATTGAAGATCCCCCGCGATAATATCATGGATTATTTTTTCTAACGCTTTTACAGCTTCTTCTCTTACATTATATAGATTTTCCTTGATGCCTATCAAGATCAGGCGCAGCCCGGCTTGAGGGTCTAATTCACCGGCGAATCGAATCATTTTTTGTTTTAGGGTGGCGTCTCCTTTTTGCCATGCTGAATTAAAAGAAGATATAAAGGCTGACTTTAACTCGCGGAGTTTTTGCGGGTCATGGGATTGATCGCTTCCCAAGAGCTTAAATATATCCTGGAGGTCGATTTCAGATTTAGTTTCCATGTACTACTTGTCGGCACATAATACATTCCAGTCAATACTTTTTGGATTAAGTATTGGCCCGTCAGTGCAGGCATGCCAATATGCCAGCTTGTTCCCTGCTTTTTTTATAGCACAGCCGAGGCATGCCCCAAACCCACAGGCCATCATGGTTTCAAAGGAAAACTGGCACGGAATGGAATAAAAATCAGCCAGCCGGAAGGTCTCCTTAAGCATTGGGTTTGGACCGCATGCATATATAATATCAGGTTTATCGCCTGATGAGAGTTTTTCCTTAAACAGATTTGTAACCAATCCGTGATAACCAACGCTCCCGTTTTCTGTGCTGAGCCTTGTTTTCAGCAGGGGCGACCGGCCAGTCGCCTCTACATTTTCCAGGGGTGTTATATTAAAAAAGTCATCTGCGGTGCGGCCTCCCCAGAATAGCGTAAGGGCGATTGTCTGGTCGCCTCTGTCGGCAGTCAATATTCTGGTTATCAGATAATATAACGGCGCAATTCCAATTCCTCCTGCCACCAGAAATATCCTTTGTTGGTTTTCACTACTATATGTGAATCCATGTCCGAGGGGCCCGATTATGTCCAGACTATCCCCAGGCTTTAATTCAGACATGATTCCAGTGGTTTTCCCGACTACCTTATAAAGTATCTCAAGGCCTGACGACAGGGTGTCTTTGCCGCCGGTCACGGTGTGTATGGAGAATGGTCGTCTTAGAAGGGGAGGGGGGCCAGCATTGACATGCACCATCACAAACTGACCGGGTGTTGAATATTTCGCAATTTTTGAGGACTCAAGTCGTATGCGATAGCAACTTGATGTCAGTTGTTCGTTGCTTAGGATGACTGCTGATTCTTGTAAAGGCATTTAAAATTAATACGACACCGGCTTGCAAAAGGCAAGGTATAAGGATATAAAAGTAAAGGGCTTTTGTATGGGGAGGAGGACAAAAAATGAGACGTGCCTTATCTTTTAATATGGGGAATTTGCTTCTTTCGTTTTCTGATGCAATGAATCTCGGCAGTCCGGCATTGGTTAGACAACAACAGCGGACAGCCTATATCGCCTGGCAAATCGGTAAGACTGTTGGACTTTCTGCCAATAGGCTGAAGAACATATTTACCGCAGCGCTTTTGCATGATATCGGCGCTTTTTCAGATGAGGAAAAACTTAAGCTCAGGAATCTAAATACCAACGATCTTGAATTACACTGCATTCGCGGAGCAAGGTTGCTTGAAAAGGTGCCGTGCCTTTTGGATGCGGCCAAAATTGTTAGGGTTCAGCATCGCAAATGGACCGAATGGAATCAACCTATAGATGCTGAATTGGTTTTGGAGGCACAGGTTCTTGGTCTCTCAGACTATATTGAGCATAAGATTCAACGTGATCAATATATCCTGCATCAGGATCGATGCCTGATCAATGAAATCGTTTCTCTGAAAGGAAAAAGTTTTCACCCTCAGGTAGTAGAGTCTTTTATGTCAGTAGCGGGGATTGAGGAATTTTGGCTTGATCTGGTTTCACCAAGACTCTACGCGCTTCTTTTGCATGATGGTCCATACGGAAGATTTGAGGTTGATCTTGCCGGCATGTCGGCGCTTGCTCAACTCTGCCGGAGCGTGATTGATTTTCGTTCCCCTTTTACTGTGACGCACTCCACCGGTGTTGCGGCATGCGCACAAATACTATCTAAAATATTCGGCCTTACTGAAACTGAAGTCAAGCTAATGGAGATTGCCGGGAGCTTTCACGATCTGGGGAAACTGGCTGTTCCTAATAGTATCCTGGACAAGCCGGATGTCCTGACAAAAGAAGAGTTCGCCCTTGTCAAGGCGCATACTTATTATACATTTTCAATTCTTGGTACGATAGATGGTTTTCAGCAAATTGCCGAATGGGCGGCATATCATCATGAGCGGTTAAGCGGTTCGGGTTATCCATATCATTGCACTGATAGCGAGCTTTCCACTGGATCACGGATTATGATGGTGGCGGATGTCTTTACAGCGCTTGCTGAAGACCGTCCATACAGGAAAGGTATGGTAAAAGATGATATACTAAGAATAATGAATGGATTTGCCAGCAGCCGCATTTTGGACCCTGGAATAATCAAAACCCTTATTGAAAACTATGATGAGGTGTGTTCATATGCTATGGAAAGACAGACAGATGCTTTGGAGTCTTATAAACAGCACGTATCATCTCCAAAGTCAGTATGAATGTAGCTATAATCCGCAAACGCTATTCACGCTACGGAGGGGCTGAGCGCTATGTAAATGCGCTTGCAAGCGAACTAATAGCGCAAGGACATAGTGTGCATATCTATGCCGCACAATGGGATGCGCCTATTGCAGGAGAAGCGCGCCCAGATAAAAATTTTTGCATTCACAGAGTCCCTCTGCTTCCTGGCCCATCTGTTGTAAAGCTCCTATCATTTGCCATTAATGTTAAACGGTTGCTACAGTCAGCCAGGCATGATGTTATTCACAGCTTTGAGCGTACTCTATTCCAGGACATATATCGGGCAGGTGATGGCTGTCACAGAGAATGGCTTATTCAAAGGCAACGATATGAATCGAGGGTGAAGACGCTTTTTGTTAAAATAAATCCGCTTCACCATGTGTTTCTTGCGATTGAAAAAAGGCTGATGATCCCTGAGCATACCCTGTTCATAATAGCCAATTCAATGCGCGGCAAGCAGGAAATCATAAAGCATTATGGATTCCCTGATAAACGTATCGAAGTTATTCACAACGGCGTTGACCGCAAACGTTTTTCCCCCTCACAACGTGATAAATACCGAGACAAAATTAGGGGCGTGCTTAATGTAAAGCCAGACGAGAAAATGCTCCTGTTCATGGGGTCTGGTTTTGAGAGAAAAGGCTTAATGTTTACAATCCAGGCTCTTGCACAGTCGAATAATCCAAGCCTTAAACTAGCTATAGGAGGGAAAGACAACCCCACAACATACAAAAGATTATGTCAAAAACTAGGTTGCTCTTCAAAGGTTATATTCCTTGGCCCTGTGAAAGATCCGGAAAAATTCTATGCCGCAGCCGATGTTTTTATTCTTCCTACAATTTACGAACCATTCAGCAATGCTTGTCTGGAGGCACTTTCATGTGGCATCCCTGTTGTTACTACAAAGGCAAATGGCGTCTCTGATTTAATTGAACACGGACGTTCCGGAGTATGTGTGGCTGACCCAAGTAATATCGAATCGCTAAATGATGCGATCAAAAGCGCGCTCTTGTTGCGCCATAAAGACATATCAATATGGGCTGATACTGCCCTTTCACAACTGACTCTTGAAAACAACGTAAAAAAGACTGTTGAAATATATGAACGAGCTATTGCTGAAAAGAAGGCAATATCTATAGACATAAAAAATGATTAATAAGATACTTAAATTGATTTTTCCAGTTGGATATATCCGCTATAGGGCCTATAAGTTGTTAATTGTAAAACAAAACTCCTATCTCTATTCACAGGGTTGGCTGGAAAGCATTAAACGAGGTTATCCGTGCAGGAAAGATGGAGCAGCGTTGCCATGGATGAACTACTCTATAATATCTTTTCTCGAAAAACGGTTTAAGAGCAACTTCTCCCTTTTTGAATATGGTTGCGGGTATTCGACACTTTTTTATTCTCGATATGTTAAAAGTGTGACTTCTGTTGAACATGATGCCTCCTGGTATGAATCAATTAAGGGAATGGTTCCATGCAATGTTAAATTGATATTTAAAGAGGGAGACCATGACGGTGACTATTGCCGAAGCGTAAAGCAAGAAGGCAATCAATATGATGTGATTATCATAGACGGCAGAGATAGGGTTAATTGCGTAAAACAAAGCATTGAAAGTCTTTCATCTGGCGGGGTTATTATGCTGGACGATTCCGGTCGGAAACGATATGTCGATGGCATCAATTGGGCCAGGGAAAAGGGATTCCTTGAACTTGATTTTGAAGGTTTAAAACCAACCGGAAGTGGTCTTGATAAAACAACCATCTTTTATCGTAAACATAACTGTTTTAATATCTAGTGTTTGAACGAAAACCCTATTTTTCGTAGGTTGGGTTGATCCCGTCCAATATTTGTTGGGTTTCGTACCTCAACCCAACCTACGAAAGACAATGACTTATGAATGAAATTGCAGCAAGGGCGAAACCCAACAAAAGGTTCATCCGCGTTTTCGTTCAGACACTA
>JAZDIE010000032.1:0-2306 GCA_043805295.1 Pseudomonadota bacterium | reverse complement strand
TTTATATTTAAAAATAGAGGCGCTTGCAAAAGTCTCACCTTTTCTAAATCTCTGTGTTCTCTGTGGTTTAAGTAGTTTTGCGAAAGGCTTAAGTGATAACTGCCACGACATCGTTTACTAAAAAAACTGTCACGACATCGTTTACTCGCAACTCTGAAACTATATGATCTCACGATGTCGTGACCAGTATTTCATCAATCATCGTAGTAGATATTTGTATTCTTCAACCTGGACTTTATCCAGAAAAAGTTTTAGCTTTTGTTCTTTGACATCGATAGTAGCCACAACGTATTCATACTGAGTCTCCGACGGAGCAGTGAAAAGCTCTCCGCAGATATTCAATTGGCTATTGCTCCGGATGAAACGCACGAGATGATAGCATCCTTCTTCCGGTTTCTCCAAGGGATGCCGCGGAGCCTTTTCCCGGTTCGGAAAGACCAGCTTCCGTCCACTACGAGCCAATGCTTTGAGCGGCGTTTGCCCCTTGAGCTTACTGTAGCGATAGGTGCTATTATGCTTATGCTCGTATGCCAGAGATGCCTGCCGCAGTTCAAATTCTGATGTCATCGTGATCTTGTCAAGGAACTTCTGGCGATAATGGTCGTTGAACTTTTCTACTACTCCGTTGCGCCACGGCTCAGCAGGCGGGATGAACCAAAGTTCGATTCCATAAAGCAGGCAGAGTCGGATAAGTGGCCCCATTCCCCGCGGATGGACCGGACTGCCAAAGAAGGCCATTTCATTGTCCACCTGGAGGTTGTCAGGGATGCCCAAGCGTTTCCAGACCGCATAAACAGCGTTTAAAATGCTCTGCGCCGCTTTTGAGGGCATCGGCTCTATACCGCAGCGGTTGATCGCGATATCTACGGAATTCAGGCTGTAGAATCGGATCGGGCCGGAAAGATAACAGGGACCGACCAGATCAACCTGATGGGTCTGATTGGGAAGAAGCATCGGCAACTCGGGATATGCTTTCCCCTTCGGTTCATACCGCCCCGTACGACGATGCGTCAAGTCACGGCGGCATAAAATGCGGCTGATGGTGCGGAGAGAGGGAATCGGTTGCACTTCCATGTCCTCCAGTTCCCATCGGATGGCCTGGTCACCACAGAAGAGGCCCTTGTTGTATAGACTCAATCGCACCATCTCAACGATCTCTTCGATCTCCGCAGAAGTGCGGTGGGAGCTGATAAGAGGTTTCCGTGACTGATCTTCATACCAAGCTGGATCGTCGGGGGTATGTCGTGCCACCCATTTGTACAGCCATGGTTTTGTTCGTCCCAGTGAGTCACAGATACTCTGGGACTTTTCGCCAGCTAAATACCGTTGTACCGCTGATGCCCGTTCTTTCCGAATCTTTTTTATCATGAACACCTCCCAATAGGTAATTGGTGTTCATGATAAAACAAGCTGTGGCTACTCGATTGTCAAAGATCGATAGTAAACGATGTCGTGGCAGTAAAATCAGTAAACGATGTCGTGGCAGTTATCACTTAGGACATATATAACAGAACTGCTGACTAAGGATATTATTAGAGAGCAGGACGAACCAATTATCAAAAAAGATTATTGAAAAATAAAAAACAGGCATGGTTGGGGTAGAAAAACTGGTCAATCTCTTTTTTGGTTTGGACAGGAGTCCCTGCTCCCTATTGCTTTTTAACCTCAGTTATAGATAAAGGAACGCTTTTACGAACTTAATTATTTATAAGAATCTTAAATTCATAGTTACCAAAATGTTCAAATCGCAGATTATTTAATTGAAAAATATGATTTATCCTGACCTGCTCACCAGGTGGCGGCTGATTAAATTTCAAGTCGCCTTCCATAGCTAAAAGTTTTGCTCCGTCAGCATCTATTAACTCAATCCCGAGTTTATGGCTCTTGTCAGCATCCCACCTGTCAGCCTCGAGTGTTATTACAAGCTGCATCTGGGGATGTGTAGCCGGCAGACTCTGTGTACTGATGCGATCAAAAATACCTAATACGTTCAGCTTGCCTTCTCGCGAAACATTTGCACAGTCAGCCAGTAAAGCCAGAGAAATCTCAATCATAAGTTTTCCTCCCGCCTAAAAATTATAACAGATTCCAATTTAAATTTATGCTGTTATATAATTTTTGTCGATGACTCGTAGAGAGGGGTTATATTAATGCCGATATTTGTTGTTCATGAGCACCATGCAAGGAGGTTGCATTTTGACCTCAGGCTTGAGATAGACGGGGTTCTGAAATCATGGGCTGTGCCAAAAGGTCCGTCCATGAATCCAAAAGAAAAAAGGCTTGCAATTATGGTTGAAGATCATCCT
>JAZDIE010000031.1:0-2132 GCA_043805295.1 Pseudomonadota bacterium | reverse complement strand
GAACAAAGGAAAGATAGCCCAAGTGGGCTCCCCTCAGGAGATTTACCAGAAACCGGCGGATAAATTCGTAGCCGAGTTTCTAGGGGGTGCCAATATCCTTCGCTGCCGGATTGAAAAGAAAGATAGCCAGACATTCCTTGCCAGGTCAGATCTGGGATTTGACCTTGTCTGCGAAGGGAGATCAGAAACCTCCAGCGGTTATCTGCTACTGCGGCCGGAGCGCATTCGCATGTTTAGGGAACAATCAGCATCAGCGGTCAATCTTTTCAGAGGCACCGTGAAGAACATCGCATATCTTGGTAACCTGGTCAATTACATTGTGGTTGTGAAAGATATGGAACTGAGGATACAAGCCGATCCCTTAAGTGGTGTTTTCAGGCACGGTGAAAAGGTCGTGATGAGTATTGAACCCAAAGAGATCACGTTGATTCCCGAAAATTCCTAAGTGAGGAGAGACCTGAACAGATGTTCAGCTTTTGCAAAAACCTAAATCTTTAAAATTAGGGCTGTCAAGTGAGCATTTGAGTTAGTGAAAAAAAAGTGGAGGATGCCATTATGGTGGATTTATCGGTAAATTTTGCTGGCCTTGAGTTAAAGAATCCTTTGATCGTTGCCTCGTCTGATAATACGCGTGATATTAGGCAAATCAAGAAAGCTGAACAGTGCGGAGCTTCAGCTGTTATCACTAAAGCTCTATTCCCGCCCGGCGCTCTTGGTTTACAGCCTAAACTACGTATGTTTTTTGATCTAAAAGGAGTAACTCGATATGGCGCTTGCGTAGCCAGTCGTTTAACCTATGATCAGGGCATTGATCTGGTCAGGGCAGCAAAGAAAGAAACTAAGATAAAAGTTGGTATAAATGTCCCATTCTACAGCATTGAAGAGAGGGAACGCTGTGCCCAGGTCGCAAAAAGGGCGTCTGATGCCGGGGCCGACTTTATAGAACTTAACTTTAGGGGACAGCCTACTGACCACGCCACCGGGATGCAAACGTTAGAGGAGTGGGAAGCCGCCCAAACCAGTGATGTAGAAAGAGCCAGGGAAAAGGCACAAGACCTTACATCATGGATATCGGAGGGGATTAAATTTATTAAACAGGCTGTCAATATCCCTGTAATTGCTAAAATAGCGCCTGAAGGAATTGATGTTGTTGCTGTAGCTAAGGCCTTGGAGAGAGGTGGAGCCGACGCTATTGATGCTATAAACAATATGGGTGGCGCCTTCAAGGTTGACGTTTTTAATGGTGGGAGACCAAAACTAATAGCCGCAAAAAATAGCTTCCTCCGCTGTAGCGGAGCTATAATGAAACCATATGCCCAAGGTTTTGTAGCTCGGATATCAAAAGCCGTTAACATACCCGTATTGGGTACCGGGGGGCTGATGAACTGGACAGATGCCGTTGAGATGATGATGTTTGGGGCTACGACCGTGTCATTCTGTACATTGTTATTGATACATGGATTTGAAGCTATAACTGAGATTGAGAAGGGGTTGAGGGGATTTATGGAGCAGCAAGGCTATAGCCACGTGGATGACTTCAGGGGTCTTGCGCAAAAATATGTTGCGCAATCTGAACCTACCTGTGAGGTTATTCCTATTGTTGCTAGAATAGACAAGGTAAAATGCACTGGTTGTGGATTATGCCTTAAACCAGCGCATTGTTTAGCTACGTCTATGGAAAACGGGAAGGCTGCTGTCTGTGAAGCGGAATGCTTGGGATGCGGGACCTGCTTTCAGATTTGTCCTGCCGGCGCTATATCCATGATTGAAATATGATGTGATGATGCTTGAGTTCCCATGAGTCGTTAAGCTGCTAAATAATCCAGTCTCTCTGAACAAATGATTTTAAGAGGTGGTCATATTTACATGAGATTGGTTCTTCGGGAACTTCTAGAACAGTTCTAAAGATAGAGATAGTTGATTATGTTCGACCTGCAAAATAATCAGGCAGAAATAGAGATTGAGGAGACCATTGAATAATATGGGTTGGAGTCTCGCCTCGAAGGATTAAGATTGACCCTTTGAGAAAAAATAATGGAGCTAAATTATCATTTTTTCATAAAGGAGGTCATATGAAAAACATGAAATCACGGTTATTCAATACCCTTTTCACGCTGCTTTTACTCTCTTTG
>JAZDIE010000030.1:0-2718 GCA_043805295.1 Pseudomonadota bacterium | reverse complement strand
ACCGCTTCAGCTTCTGGAGACAATAAGCTAGTGCTAGCCACAGATAATTATGGGACATCAAATAGTTTTACTGTGTCGCAAACAAACGACGTTGTCCTTGGCGCAGCAAAAGATGGCACATATGCCGGCGTGGATATTGCCGGAACAATCAATGGGGAAGCTGCTACTGGCAGCGGGCAAACGCTTACCGGCAACGCCGACGATGCAAACGTGGACGGATTAGCAATTCAATATACTGGAACATCTACCGGATCAGTTGGAGCCATGACGCTAACACTGGGCGTTGCTGAAAACTTATATAAGAGCCTTTTTTATATCACCGACTCTTACGACGGATACCTAGGATTTAAACAAACCTCTCTCCAGGATAACATTAATCGGCTCGAAACCCGTATAACAGATGAGGAAAGCAGCCTTGACCGTAAAATGGAAAGCATGATTAAGCAATTTATCTCTATGGAAATGGCGTTAAGTAAAATGCAAAACCAAAGCTCGTGGCTGACTTCACAAATTAGCGCCCTTTCCAAAGGGTGGTAAGGGTATATTGTCAATTTTTGCCGCCGCAATCCGCTTGACAACACACCTATTAGTAACATAAAATATGTGCCTTGCCTGAGTTGTTCTTTTAGGTTAAGTGTCGGGATGTGGCGCAGTCTGGTAGCGCGTACGGTTCGGGACCGTAAGGCCGGAGGTTCAAATCCTCTCATCCCGACCATTATTGATCGAATAAACCGTGCAAAAGAGCATACGTCCTCTCCAAAATATCTTCTAATTCCTGCGGCTTTGTACAAAGCGGAAGAAAAAAATAAACAACATTACCTAACGGCCTTAGAATTAATCCTTTGCCAAGCCCCTCTTTATACACCTTAAAGCCAATCCTCTCCTCAAAAGCAAAGGGTTGCCGGGTCTTTCTATCCTTTACCAGCTCAAGGGAACCTATCATTCCCAGACATCTTATATCTCCAACAAATGGGATATCTGCAAATCGCTGCATCCCTTGATGAAAAACAGGAATAAGCTTTTGTACGTGATCCAGCGTCATTTCCTCTTCAAACACCTTAATGGAAGCGCACGCCGCGGCTGTAGCCAGAGGATTTGCAGTATAGGTATGACCATGATAAAAGGTCTTGTTTTCCTTGTAGTCCGCATAAAACGCGCTGTAGATTTCTTCTGTAGTCAATGTAGCGGCAAGCGGAAGCGTGCCATTGGTAATCCCCTTTGAAAGACAAATAAAATCAGGGGATATATCCGCATATTCTACAGCAAGCATCTTCCCTGTCCTGCCAAAACCAGTTGCAACCTCATCCACTATCAAATGAACCTCATAGGCTGAGGCAAGCTTCGCCGCGCGCTTCAGGTATTCGACAGGATATATAATCATCCCGCCTGCTGCCTGGACAAGCGGCTCAAGTATAAGCCCGGCTATTCTATCATGCTTTTCTGAAAGAAGTTTTTCAAGCGGCTGGATACACTCTATATTGCAATCTGTCTTTTCCTTGCCGAATTGGCACCGGTAACAATAAGGGGATGGCGCCTTGTATGCAGGAAAAAGCATAGGGGAAAAAACCTGTTGAAATGTCGCAGTTCCACCGACGCTCATTGCACCTATCGTGTCGCCGTGATATCCGTTTTCAAGCCCTATAAACCTCTCTTTTTTCCCTTTACCTGTCTGCTTCCAGAACTGAAACGACATCTTAAGCGCGACCTCACACGCAGTTGATCCATTGTCTGAATAAAACACCTTTGTGAGATTTTTCGGAGAAATCCCTACCAGTTGTTCAGCAAGTAAAATGGCGTTTTCATGGGTAAACCCTGCAAAGAGCACATGATCAAGTTTTTCAAGCTGGTTCCGGATGGCCAAGGAGACTTGCGGATGGTTGTGTCCATGCACATTGCACCACCAGGATGAGATGGTATCGTAATACATCTTGCCTGTATGATCATACAAACAAATACCATCGGCTCGTTCTATGAGAATTGGGCTCTCGTCCTCATAGTCCTTCATTTGTGTATAAGGATGCCATAGATATTGCTTGTCTTTTTCAAGCAGGCGGGGAGAAAACATATTGATTAAGGTCTCACCGTGTATGCCCTGGAAGGGTAACACTACTACAATTCCCAGAGGAGCAGGACCTCTGTTTTATACGCGGACTATCCTGAATGCTTTTCCCCCCTGACATGGCAAAGTTAGCCGCGCCGATCAACCTCTGAAGGTTCAAAGATGAGCACTTCGGACATTGCATCTCAACAACGTCGTCTGTTCTAGTATTGATAATCTCAAATGTATGTCCGCAATCATCACATTGGAATTCATATATAGGCATACCACCCCCATGCAATAAGCCCTGACATAACCAGGGATGTCTCTACAATAAACTCAAACTTAAAGCCCCTTACCATCAAATTACATTCCAGGATTTCTATCATACCAGCAAGGTAGAGTACACACAAAACCATTCCAAAAGCAAAAGATGTGACAAACCCCAGCCAGTATCCCATAGGAAAGGCTATAATGAGCAATGTCAAAAGTCCCCTTAAAATTTGGATCATCCGCTTTTCGCCTAACGCGACCGGCAAGGTCTTCTGTCCTACAATACGATCGCCCTGGATGTCCAATATGTCAAAAATTGCCGATCTTATAAAGACGAGGATGGAAATGGATGCAATCGCAAAGATCATGGAAGCCGATCCCTTTTCAGTACATGCAAGCGCCTGAAT
>JAZDIE010000029.1:0-7386 GCA_043805295.1 Pseudomonadota bacterium | reverse complement strand
CTGGTTCGTAAAAAGTCTCATATGCAAGGCACGCGAGTTGGGAAATGGCGAGGCGTACTTCCCGTACGGTGAGCCATTTCACGACGAAGAGCAACGCAGCAGATGGATTTTTTACGAACCAGTTAACAAATCAAGATATACTCTTTCAGTATCATCTATCATTTTATTAAAAGTAAAACGCTGTAAGCAATCAATGTACGCGCGCTCCGCCATGTCAAACGCCTGCTTTCTATTTTTATAAATCCAGAGAATAGCGTCACGCAAGGCATTTACATCATTAGGCGGAACCAAAAGCCCTGTTTCTCTGTCTGACACCACCTCTGCAAGACCGCCAGCGCTAGAGGAGATTACAGGAATTTTCATTGCCATAGCTTGTGGGATCACCTGAGAGGTCGCCTCGTTTTTTGTGGATGGCAGCACAAAGCAATCCATTGTTTTTAATAAAGAAGGCACATCATCTCTGAAGCCGGTCATGAGTATTGTATCTTCAAGGCGTTTCTCTCTTATGAGAGAACGGATGTGCCGTTGCCTTGGTCCATTGCCGATTATAAGCAGCTTGATATTTGGGATGTCTGGTTTTACCCGCTCTACTGCCTCAATCAAATAATCGTGACCTTTCCAACTGCGTAGTATTGCAACAATTCCAACAACAAAATCCTGCGCGCCCAGACCAAATTCCTTTTGCGCCAAACTCCCATCCACAAACGAAGAAAACTTGATTTCGTCAATACCAGCAGGGATAGACACTATGCGCTCTGGCTGCATTTTATTCTGCTCTATCATTACATCTCGAATCGCCCTGCCACTGGTTATCACCCTGTCCGCCAATTTCATATAAAGACAATAGGAAAAGAGGCTCTCGCTGATAGGAGCGCTTAGATGTCTGCTGCGAACAACCGGAATCCCTGCAAGCCTTGCCGCCATGCCAAAGCACCATGCGTCAACAGAACTATGCGTATGAACAAGATGGATATTATGCTTGCGACAAATCAGCCACGCGCCATATGCTGCAAAAAGATCGACTCCGCTTCTCATCTTAAGCAGTATGGTTGGAATGCCTGACTCTTTGGCCTTATTCAGTATAGTGCTGCAAGGCTGACAGGCGAGCATCATGTTATAGCCTTTTTTTCTAAAGGCAGACGCCTCGGCTATTATCCTTATCTCCTGGCCTCCCCACCCTTTTGACCATTCAGTATGCAATATATTCCTATTCAATTTATCCTCATTCCCTTCAGTCTTCAGCCTTCAGCCTATTCACCTTTTTTTCTTAAAGCGCAGACGCCTCGGCGGCTATTATTTTTATCTCCTGGCCTTATCTCCTGGCCTTCCCACCCTTTTGACCATTCAGTATGCAGTATGTTCCTATTCAATTTATTACCCTTCAGACTTCAGCCTATTTACCTAAAATATTTACAGCGGTTTTTCATATTTACACGATTCTATGAGGCAGGCAAGGAAGCTCCCTTTGCTTTTGGTGCTCTTTTCTACCAGAAAGGGCGCTCCGCACTCAGGGCATGGTTCAGGCAGAGGCCGGTTCCAAATGGCATATTTACAATCCGGATATCTGGTGCATCCAAAAAATGTTTTACCTTTCCTTGTTTTTCTTGCTGCAAGATCACCGGTGCATCCTTTTTCAGGACAAGCGACGCCGGTTGGTTCAGGTTGAGGACGTGTCTCCCCTTTAAGGGGCTTTGTGTTTTTGCACTGAGGATACCCTGAACACGCCAGGAATGGGCCATACCTGCCGTCTCTTTTTATCATTGGCTTGCCACACTTCTCACAAGAGATATCCGTGGATTCATAGTTAGCCGTTTGTCCTGCCACAGGCTGGATATTCCCCTTTTCGTCTCTTGTAAAATTACTGGTAAACTTGCATTCAGGAAAAGCCGAGCAGGCGAGGAAAAGGCCATTTTTACCAGCCTTGATCTTAATTGGTTTACCGCATTCAGGGCATAAAATGTTCGTATCCATACCCTTATTACGATCCTTGCGCAGCTCTGCCTCCACCCGTTGCAAGTTTTCTTCAAACGGGGAATAAAAACCAGTAAGAATCTCAATCCATCCCTTCTCTGCCTCCTCTATCTTGTCGAGGTTTTCTTCCATCTTAGCTGTAAAATCTACATTTATGATATCAGGGAATCGCTCCACTAAAAAATCAGTGACAATAAATCCAAGGTCAGTAGGCTTAAAATATCTATTCTCAAGTATCGCATAACCTTTATCCTGGATTGTACTCAAAATAGCCGCATAAGTGCTTGGCCTTCCAATCCCATTTTCTTCAAGCTCTTTTACAAGCGAGGCCTCTGAAAACCTTGGAGGGGGTTGAGTAAAGTGTTGTTTGGGAATCAAGTCAAGGCATTCAAGCGCCATCCCTTCCTTTAATTGCGGCAGCAACGCGCCCTTATCTCCGTTACTCTCTTCTGAAGATACTGCATATATAGCCATAAATCCGTCAAACGTAATGATAGACCCTGTGGCTGAAAACTCGTGCAAACCAGCCTTTATGAAGACTGTGGTCTGGTCTATCAATGCTGGCTTCATCTGTGAAGCCACAAAGCGCTGCCAGATAAGCCGGTAAACTGCAAGCTGGTCTTCTGTAAGAAACGAGGCGACCTTTTCAGGGGTAAAGGATACAGATGTAGGCCTAACAGCCTCATGGGCATCCTGTGCCTGTTTTGTGTTTTTATAAGAGGCTGGAGTTTGCGGGAGATAATCTCCTCCATATTTTTTATTTATAAAATCCCTTACCTCTTCAATCGCCTCTGGCGCGCTTCGGGTGGAATCGGTACGCATGTATGTGATAAGGCCGACCGGCTCGCCTTCGATCTCTACCCCTTCGTACAACTGCTGGGCAAGCATCATAGTCTTTTTTGCTGAAAACCTAAGCCGGTTGATGGCGTCCTGTTGAAGTTTGCTGGTAGTAAACGGCGGATAAGGATGCCGCTTACGGGTCTTTTTTAAGACCTCCAGCACCTTAAAATCAACCCTTTTGAGGCCTTCGACAAGACCCAACGCCATCTGTTCATCAGGGATAGCAATCTGGTCGTCAGCCTTAATATCTCCAGGCCGCACCAGCTTTTTGCCGTCTATCCTGGTTAATCGCGCTGCAAACTGAGGAGGTGTCTCTCCCGCTAGTTCTGCGGTAATCGACCAGTACTCTTCAGAGATAAACCGTTCTATCTCTCTTTCCCTCTCACAGAGTATCCTTACCGCCACAGACTGTACACGTCCAGCGCTAAGACCCCGCTTTATCTTTTTCCACAATAACGGCGATATCTGATATCCGACCAGCCTATCCAATATCCGCCGCGCCTGCTGCGATTCAAACTTCTGGAGATTTATAGGCAGAGGAGAAGCGATAGCAGCCTTGATCGCTTTTTCGGTTAGCTCATGAAAAAGCACCCGCTGAAAGACCCTGCCTTTTTTCTTTAGCAATTCCGCGGTATGCCACGCAATCGCTTCTCCTTCACGATCAGGGTCAGGCGCAAGGTATATGATGTCAGCCGATTCAGCGGCCTTCTTAAGATTTTTAAGCACCTTCTCCTTGCCAGTTATGGTTTCATATACAGGCTTAAAATTATTGGCTATGTCAATCCCCAACTCTCGTGCGGGAAGATCCTTGATGTGCCCCACAGTTGCAGCCACATCAAACGCATTCCCCAGATATTTCTTAATAGTCTTCACCTTTGTTGGAGACTCTACTATGATCAATTGTTTTCCCATTTTATACCTCGATATCTCTCATTCGAATTGTGCTCTCGCAAAATACTTTCCTGGTGTCTGTTCAACAAGTCCTTTTATCTCAAGCTGGAGGAGAATACCCAAAACCTGGCCTGCGTCAAGAGAAAGATTTCGGATAATTGCATCAATATGCATCGGATAAGGCGCTAAAAGATTGAGCGCCTCACGTTCAAAATGGGAAAGGTCATGTCGTATTCTTTCCGCAGGTTCATTGTTCGCCTCAAAAACCAGAGACTTACGTGATGCCAATGGTTCCAATTCCATTAATACATCTTCAACTCTTTCAATAAGCACTCCCCCTTGTTTTATCAATTTATGCGTACCCGCGCTCTTAACCGATCTAACGCTTCCAGGCACCGAAAAAACCGTTCTCCCTTGCTCAAGGGCGTATTGAGCAGTAATTAGAGAGCCGCTTTTAGCCGATGCCTCAACAACGATTGAACCAAGACTAATACCGCTTATGACACGGTTTCTGATAGGAAAATGATGAGGTTCAGGGGAAGCGGCGACCGGAAACTCGGAAACTACAGCCCCTGTTTCGCCTATACGGTGAAACAACGCCTTGTTTTCAGCAGGATAGACAGTGCCCAGGCCGCAGCCAAGAACAGCAAGTGTCTTCCCAGAACTCTCAAGCGTCCATTTATGCGCAGCAGTGTCAATGCCGCGCGCCATCCCACTTACAATAAGAAAACCTTGTTTGGCAAGTCCGGAGGCAAGTTCTTTGGTCATATCTAAACCATACTGTGTGGGATTTCGTGTTCCTACGATAGCGATAGAAGCCTGTCCGGCAGGCGACAGTGTCCCATGAACATATAAAACAGGCGGCGGATCAGGTATGCATCTAAGATAATGCGGATAGGCGTCATCAGCAAACGAGACAAGACGCAAGCCGCGGCGTTTTACTTCCTTGATTTCTTCCCTTGCCCAGGCAGAATCCTTTAATTTAACGATCCCAGCAGCCACGATCTGACTTACAAGTCTTCTTTCAACCAATTCCTCTATCGGAGTGGCAAACACGTTTTCCGGACTTCCACAATGAATCAACAAACGTTTGAACGTGCGGTTCCCAATTCCTGGGACTGACTTGAGACTGAGCCAGGAGATATATTCCTCAGGGTCTCTTAGTGGCACCGTCATCTTCCTGGATGGTTTTTAATTTATCTTCCGCAGACTGAGCGGCATCGCTGAAAGGATAATTTCTGATGAGTTGTTTAAAGCTGTCCCCCGCTTTTTCAGGGTTGTTAAGTTTAAGATATGAATATACTGCCTTTAGCAGGGCGTTCGACGCCTTATTCCCGTTCGGATATTGGTCTGCTACCTTTTTAAAAGAATGAATATAATACTTGAACATGCTAATAATCTAAATAACATAATAACATATAAGGATATTAACCAAATTTTAATCCTCAAAATAATCAAAGCCAAGCCGATCTGGAAAAGCGGAAAGCTTTTCCAGATCGGTCTTGAGCAGCTTGTTAGGCGATTTTTTAGAGAATCATTTTAATATCCTAAATGTCGATGATTAGTAACCACGGCCACCGCCTCGTCCGCCACCGCCACCGCCACCGCCTCGTCCGCCACCGCCACCGCCGTATCCACCGCCACCGCCGCCGCCTCTATTGTCGCGATTTTCAGTGCGAGGGCGAGCCTCATTCACATTAAGCGCCCTTCCTTTTAGCTCTTTGCCATTTAGGCCATCTATTGCGTTCTGCCCTTCAGCTTTAGAAGCCATCTCCACGAATCCAAATCCTTTTGATTTACCACTATACTTATCCTTTATAATAGTGGCTGATTCAACTTGCCCAAATTGTTCTAAAGCCAGCCGCAAGTCCTCTTCGGTGACCTCATACGACAAATTTCCTACATAAATCTTCATCCTACCAATCTCCTTTTGTAATAAATTATAAATTTCCACATCGCCTAACAAGTCATTCTATTTATTCTATAGTTTATTGATAACTTAGCAATTGAAGATCCCCCGCGGCAAGCAGTTCTTTAATCTTCACTGTAAGGTATTTCGCTAATTGCTCTTATTCGCTCGCTTAAGGGGAATACGCTCATTGTTGCGGTTCAGGGGTTCCCTGCATGGTTTCATGAAATATACATACTTAGCTCAATCTCTACTGCAAAGGCAATCCAAATTAAACAGATTGTTTCATAAATTTCTTATGATATCAAGTTATTTTGATAAAGGAGAGTATGTTTTTCACAATTACACGTTTTCATCGTTAGGTTAGCCGCTTGTTTGTTTTCCTTCAACATCTAATATTTTTGTCTTTTTCTTTAATATTCTTACAACAATATAGAATAGTGAGCTTAAAGATAATATTATAAGCCACATTATATCTAATTCTATTTTTTGCTCCTTAAAAACATCACCAATTATTTCAATAGCAACATAAGAAACAATTATTGCAAAAAAACTTTTATATTCGTTTTTCAAAACCATTCTGAAAGAAAAAGTCATTTCCGAGCTTTTCCATTTTTTAAAATTCGGTATAAAAACAGGTGTCTTTTCAGACCATATAAGGTAAGGCTCTCCAAATTTTTCTATTAAAAACTCTTCTTCGGCAAAAACTATTCTTTCATAGTACAGCCAGAAGATAAGTATAACTATCAGACTGAACCACCATAAACGAAGAAACATAGAGATTCCAAACCAGATAACAAAGTTACCCAAATATAACGGATTTCTTGTTACGGAATACATTCCAGTTGTATTCAACACATCTGCGATCTGTCTTTTTGTATTCGTTCCAGATGTCCCTTTTGGCGTATATCCAATAGTAACTATACGAATACCCAAACCTAAAATCGAAATGATAAGGCAAAAACATTCCCACAGTTCATCTTGCTTTTCGCTATGGTCGGGATATTCAAAATAGGGCATAGCCAACAGAATAAGCACAAACATAAATAGCGGAAGATAACTTCTCCATCTGAACAAAAAGTTGCCCGTTTTTGACAATTCGTCTCTTAACGGCATTATTGTTTTTCCTTATTATATTTTGATGGATTCGTAAAAAACTCCACATGCAAAGCACGCGTACCTATTGGTACTCTTAATTTCACAGCATAAGTAACATGACAAATGTTTCATAGCAAGGACTGACTTTTCGGTTCTATGTAATTTGTATTGGATAATGGTATAGGACGATTATGAACAGTGAAATTTTATTCCTGAAAGCCTTCAGCCTATTCACCTAAATCATATCACAATATCCACCAGATGATCACCCAGTGAATCCTCTGCTTGATCCTCTTCCGCTGTTTTTTCTCCCTTAAGTCTCTTGCCGTGAGATGTGTCCTTTTCTCTTCCCTTATCGCTTGTTACGCTTATTTTGTCCGATGTCTCAGTCTGTTGAATCACACCTTTTTTTTCTTCTTCTTTTTTGTTGTGATGCTCTAAGGCAACCCCCTGGTTCAACTCAGAGCCGTGATGCCTCAAGGTCTGCATCTCTTTGACCGCATCACCCTGCGTTATGGTAATGTTCAAGTTGGTAGTCATATCACATCAAACAGAATAAAATTTGGTAAAATAAACTCCCTCGACCGCCTTTGTCCCGAGGATACTATTGATCGTATCAACCATTCTATTCTTAGCTGCTTCTGTAAGAATTCTGTTTAGGTCTCCGCTGGTTGCCT
>JAZDIE010000028.1:0-14386 GCA_043805295.1 Pseudomonadota bacterium | reverse complement strand
CCTCATATGTTTTCTCGTAAAGGTATACTTATAGTTATAATAATTGTGTTTATGCTGGCTAACGGCGCTTTTTTGTCCATCAGCGCCCGTTCAAAGAGCGGGTTTTCTCTGCTGGAAAGGATCGCTGTGGAGTTGATTGCGCCGTTGCAGCAAGCAGTGGTCACTTTTTTTCAATTTTTAGACAAGACCTGGACTGGATATTTTGATTTGGTCTCAGTCCGGGAAGAAAACCGCCTGTTGAGCATAGAGGTAGAGACGCTTAGAAACAAGGTCAATCATCTATCTGATGCCGAAATCGCCAATAATCGCCTGAGAAGCCTTTTGGGGTTTTCGCAAGTCATCTCTGATAAAATGATTCCAGCCGAGGTTATCGGCAAGGATCCCGCACAGTGGTTTAGGACGATCATTATCGACAAAGGTATTGCTGATAATATCCAGGGGGGTATGCCGGTTGTAGTGCCGGATGGCATTGTCGGACAGGTAACGGGCGTATCCTCTCACCACGCCAAGGTCTTATTGATTACCGATCACAATAGCGCTGTTGATGCCCTGGTACAGAGGACACGCTCACGCGGCATTGTACAAGGGACTGGAACAGCTATGTGCAGGTTTGAATATATACTCCAGAAGGCAGACCTTCAGGAAGGGGATATAGTTATCAGTTCAGGTCTTGACGGTATTTTTCCTAAAGGGCTTAAGCTTGGAGTGATCACAAGAAGCGTAAAAGGGCAGGGGATATTCCAGGACGTATTTGTTGAACCAAGTGTTGATTTCGCTCGCCTGGAAGAGGTGTTTGTTATGTTGAGCCAGCCACTCATCTTACAGGATCATGATGATGCAACTGATTGAACCGCAACAGCAAGCATATTCCCCATATAGACCAGAAACTATGGACGACGGACGACAGACCACGTACTATGGTCTGTCTTCCGTCGTCCATAGTCCGTTCAAGTGGTTTGCCGTAGGGAATTTTCAATTAGTTCTTCTTTTTATTGTTGGCATAGGCATTTTTATATTGCAATCTACTCTTCTCTCCTGGTTGGGGTATGATTTTGTCCTTCCTTTTATTGTATTTATTGCTGTCTATTATCCAGGGCGCCTGGCTTTCCCTGTTTGTCTGTTTATGGGGTTTATCATAGATGTATTTTCTGGCGGGATATTGGGTTTGTTTACTTCCATATATTTTTGGCTTTGCTGTGCTATAAAGGCAATTTTGCAGATACTAAACCTGCAAAATACACTTATAAGTTTTGCGCTTGTTGCTGGTTCTTGTCTTATAGAGAATGCAACGGTCATATTTTTCATCTCGGTTCTCTCCAATTACCAGCTTGATAGATCTGAGATCTTTCATGGTCTGGTTGTTCAGCCATTGGTTGTTGGAGCATTTGCCCCGTTGCTTTTTTTCGGGTTTTCTATGCTTGTCCGCATAAGAACGCTATGGCTGAGATAAAATCCCCTTATATTAATTCTGTTGATTCGGATTGGTACCGCAGTCGCTTGCGCAGACTTTTTGCGTATATCCTTGTTGTTTTTTCTATTCTAACGGCAAAGTTATATTATATCCAGATATTAAAAGGAGAGGAGTTTAGGCGTATGGCAAAGAGTAATTGTGTGCGTCTTGAGACCATACTTCCTCCCAGAGGTATTATTTGCGACCGGAATGGCAGGATACTGGCGGATAATCGTCCTTCTTTTAATGTGTCTATCATGCTTGAGGATGATCCTCATCCTGCGAAGGTGCTTGAGCGAGTAGGAGTTTTGCTTAATATGCCTTTGGAATCTCTTGAGAAAAAGATAGAAGATGGGAGAAAGCTTCAACCATTTAAGCCTATTTTTTTGAAGAAAGATATCTCTTGGGACGAGTTGACAAGCATCAAGACCAGGCAATTTTATCTGCCGGGTGTTGTTGTTACGGTTGATCCCAAGCGATACTATATTACTGATGGTTATGCCTCTCACCTTATTGGGTATCTGGGAGAGATAAATAAGGGCGAGCTTGGCACTGATGCTTATGCTGATCATAAGCAGGGAGATATTATTGGGAGATATGGGATTGAGGCGGGATGCGAAACCAGCCTGAGAGGAACGAGAGGGGGGAGACAGATACTTGTAGATGCGCTTGGCCGTACTACTGAGGTGTTGACAACTGTGGATGCGACGCCAGGGAAGAATATTTGGCTCACTATAGATTACAATCTACAGCGGGTGACGGAAAACTCGCTTAGAAACAAAGAGGCTGGCGCTGTTGTTGCGATAGACCCCAGAAATGGTGAAGTCCTTGCTCTTGCAAGCGTTCCTGGATTTGACCATAACCTATTTATAGAAGGGATCAGCCAGAAGGAATGGAACACAATCATTGCCAATCCCCTGCATCCGCTTGAGAACAAAGCGATCCATGGGGTATACCCTCCTGGCTCCACCTTCAAGATCGTTACTGCTATAGCAGGTCTTGAAGAAGGGGTTATTGATGAGAATACCACTCTTTTTTGTCCAGGCCAATATAAACAAAGAAGGTGCTGGAAGGAGAGGGGGCACGGCCACATGAATGTAAGGCAGGCATTGGCCCAGTCGTGTGACGTGTTTTTTTATCGGGTTGGCGAGATGCTTGGGGTTGACAGATTAGCGCACTATTCAAAGATGTGCGGGCTTGGCGCAAAAACAGGTATAGCTTTGGGTGGAGAGGCGTCTGGTCTGGTCCCTACGGCTTGGTGGAAGCTAAAGAGGTTTGGGGCGCGTTGGCAGCCAGGAGAGACATTTTCTATAGCTATAGGACAAGGATTTGTCAATGTCACGCCGCTACAGATGGCTAATCTTATTGCCGCTGTTGCAAATAGAGGGAGCCTTTATCGCCCAATGCTTGTAAAAGAAATCAGAGGGTATGATTCCAGCTTAATTGAGGCGCTTCCCCCTGAGATAATAGATCGCCTCCCTGCCTCGGAAAGGACATTGAAAATTGTTAGAGATGGGTTGTATAACGCTATAAACACCTCGTCCGGCACAGGCTGGTCAGTACGAATTGAGGGCGGGGTAATGGCAGGCAAGACCGGAACCGCACAGGTGGTGCGGCTTGGGGCGCAGAGGAAGAAGAGCGAAGACATCCCTTATCAGTTTAGGGATCACGCGTGGTTTATAGCATATGCGCCGACAGAGGAGCCGCGGATTGCTGTGGCTGTTCTGGTTGAGCACGGCGGACATGGCGCCACAACAGCGGCTCCTATCGCGAGGGAGGTTATTAATGCCTATCTTGGGATAGGGATAGCCTCCCGATCTCCTGTATTATCTATAGACAACCCTGAAGATGAGGAGTAGTTTCCAGTCATGATAATGTTTGACAGACGTCTTGTTCAGCACTTTGACTGGCCTCTTCTCATAATGACCTGCTGCATTGCCTTTATTGGGCTTATTACACTTTATAGCGCTGTCTCGTCTGATCCGTCGCGTAGCCATTTGTTTGCAAGGCAGATTTTTTGGTTTGGCATGGGAACAGCCATTATGGTGGCGGTTCTTTTTTTTGACTATAGACTGCTTGAGCGATGGGCAATGCCAATTTATTTGATATCAGTGGCGCTTTTAGTTGTTGTTTTGGTGTTTGGCAGGGTTATATCAGGGTCTCAACGGTGGCTAACGGTTGGTTCTGTCTCTATTCAACCTTCGGAGTTTGCCAAGATCGCCTGCATAATTATGCTCGCAAGATTTTTTTCAGCAAACCTTACCTATGGCGGGATGTTGTTGCAAGATTTGTGGAAGCCGTTTTTGTGGATTGTTGTGCCTTTTATGCTTATTGCCTTGCAGCCGGATCTTGGATCAGCATTGATGGTTTTGCTAATAGCCGGATCTATTGTATTGTTTGTTAAGATCCGCAAAAGCGCGTTTGTTTTTTTAGCATCAGTCGGCGCATTTGTAACGCCTATGGTCTGGTTTTTTCTTAAGGAGTACCAAAAACAACGAATATTAACTTTTCTAAATCCTGACCGTGACCCAATGGGCGCAGGATATCACATTATTCAGTCAAAGGTTGCTATTGGTTCCGGCATGTTTTTCGGCAAGGGATTTTTAAAGGGGACACAGAGCTATCTTTTTTTTCTACCTGAACAGCATACGGATTTTATATTTTCCGTATTGGCGGAAGAGTGGGGTTTTATTGGCGCAGGCGCGGTCATTGTCTGTTTCCTGATTTTACTGGCAGTAGGCATTAACGTGGCGTTTAGGTCTCGCGAGAATTTTGGCACTATCGTGGCGGTAGGGATTGTTTCCATGATCGGATGGCAGGTATTTATCAATATAGGAATGACTATGGGGATAATGCCTGTTGTGGGTATCCCTCTGCCAATGGTGAGCTATGGCGGGACATCGGTGTTAAGCACCTTGATAGCAATAGGCATTCTGCTTAATATCAGTATGCGCAGGTTTATGTTTCAGCAAACGTGATGGTTGGAGACAAGGATCATGGTTAAAGAAAAAGATAAAGTAGGTAGCTTTATTGGTCCATCGGCAAGGTTTGAGGGGAAGCTGAGCTTTGATGGTACAGTTAGGCTGGACGGCAGGTTTACTGGCGAGATCGAAGGGAAGAGCGGTACTCTGGTTATTGGAGAGAGCGGGTTTGTTGACGCTTTAGTGTGTGCCAGGCGCATTATAGTAAGCGGAGAGGTGAGGGGGAGCATTAACGCCGAGGATGGGATAGAGGTTTATCCGCCTGCTCGGGTGTTTGCTGATATGAAGGCGCCTGCGATCCTCATTGAGGAAGGTGTTGTCTTTCAGGGGAGTTGTTCTATGCTGTCCATTGAAGATTCTGTAGAAAAAGATGTTGACAGGAGCGGTAGTTAATGATAGTGCCTCCCGTCGAGTACGTTGTTTTTTGTTTTTTAAAAAAGTCATGGTGTGTTAGCGTTCGGTATTCCAAATACAACTTGTTTTAAGGGGAACGCAATGATAGTTATATTTCCTGATTTAACCCTTCTTATTCAGATAGCAAGTTTTCTTCTTTTGGTTTTAATGCTTAATATGGTTCTTTACTCGCCTATCCGCAGAATGCTTCAGGAGCGAAGCGATAAGATGGCAGGTCTTCAGAAGACAGCGGATTCGCTGAGCAGCGACGCTGATGTTAATAAGAATAAATTCATAAGCAAACTTAATGAGGCAAGGCTGAACGGCTATCGCAGACAGGAGTCATTAAAGGCTGAGGGCGCTGAAGAGGAAAAACGGATTATTGATGAGATGCAGCAGAAATTACAGGGTGAGACAGATAAGGTTCGGACGCAAATAGAAAAAGATATTGCAGGTGTGAGAGCTGCGCTTCAGAAAGACATTGCGTCTTTCTCTACTGTTATTGCAGGCAAGGTATTGGGGAGGAGTATTTAATGCGGCGTACAATAGCAGTTGCATGTATGGTTATTGCCTTATCAATGATTTTTTTCGCGCCGGCCATTTTGCTTGCCTCTGCCGAGGGCGGACATGGAGAGCATGGCGGGGCTGGCAAGAGCAATTTTGACAAGACCGGCGATTTTTTTAAACGGGTTGCAAACTTTGCGGTTCTTGTAGGCGCCTTGGTCTTTGTATTGCGCAAGCCATTGAAAAATGCGTTTGCTTCCAGGACACAGGGGATAAAGGATAAACTGGCCGAGCTTGAGCAACAACAGGTTGAGGCCCAGAAAAAATATGATGAATACCAGTCTAAGCTAACACTTCTGGATCAGGAGGCTGCTAAGATTATCGAGTCATATATGGCTCAGGGGGAAAAGATTAAGGCGCAGATAATCGAAGACGCTAAAAAGGCAGCCCGACATATGGAGCAGCAGGCAAAGGTTTCGATTCAACAGGAATTTGAAAAGGCAAAGACGCATGTCAAAAGAGAGGTTGTGCATGAGGCTGTGGCTGTTGCCGGGGCATTGATAAAGAAGCAGATAAGCGCTGAAGATCATGCCAAGTTGATTGATGAATACTTAGCAAAGGTGGTGGTTGCTCAGTGAAGAATCTGATTGTCGCACGCAGATACGCAAAGGCGCTTTTGGCTATCGCCAAGGAGGAAGGTCAGGCCGATCTTTACAAAAAAGAGCTTGCAGGGGTTGCGGATCTTTTAGAGAAGAATCCATCTTTAAAGCAGGCATTGACCAATCCGCTATATCTTATAGGCACCAGAAGGCAAGTGCTGGAAAAAATTCTTGATAAAATAAAACTGTCAGATACGATCATTAGATTTCTCTATCTGTTGTTTGATAAGAGGCGTATTGTCTATATAAGGGAGATAAGCGATTTTTATCAAAAACTTACAGATGAGTTAGCTAACATTGCCCGTGCTACGGTTACTACAGCAATAGAGCTATCGCCTGAAACCAAGGAAAAGATTCAAGCCGCTCTTTCCAGGCTGACGGGCAAGAAAGTGATGGCGGAGACCAAGGTAGATCCATTGCTGATAGGCGGAGTAGTGGCTAAGATAGGAGATTTAATATTAGACGGCAGCATAAAGACACAACTATCAAACGTAGAAGATCTTTTTAGAAGGGGAGAAAAGGCCTGATGGAAATTAGAGCAGAAGAGATAAGCCAGATTATTAAGGATCAAATTAAGGATTATGAAAAGAAGGTTGATCTTAGCGAGACTGGTGTGGTGCTCTCTGTAGGCGACGGCATCGCAAGAGTCTATGGCGTTCAAAATGCCATGGCTATGGAGCTCCTTGAGTTTCCCGGCAATATTATGGGACTTTGCCTCAATCTCGAAGAGGACAATGTTGGTGTTGCCATTATGGGAGAGGACATTCATATCAAGGAAGGCGACCTTGTAAAACGGACAGGCCGCATAGCAGAGGTTCCGGTCGGAGACGCTATGCTAGGCAGAGTGGTTTCTGGTATAGGAGAACCTATAGACGGAAAAGGGCCTCTAAATGCAAAAGAGACCCGCAGGGTCGAGATGGTCGCTCCTGGCGTTATTGCCCGTAAATCAGTGCATGAGCCTATGTATACAGGTCTCAAGGCGATTGACGCTATGACTCCTGTGGGTAGAGGACAGCGTGAGCTTATAATCGGAGACCGCCAGATAGGTAAAACAGCAATTGCTGTTGACGCCATTATCAACCAGAAAGGACAAGACGTAGTCTGTATCTATGTCGCTGTCGGCCAGAAGAAGTCTACGGTTGCGCAGGTGGTCGATGTCTTGAGAAGGCATGGCGCTATGGAATATACCACTGTGGTTTCTGCGTGTGCAAGCGATCCCGCGCCGCTTCAGTTTATTGCTTGTTATGCTGGTTGCGCTATGGGTGAATACTATAGAGATAAGGGCAAACACGCGCTTATTATATATGACGATCTTTCAAAGCAGGCGGTTGCCTATAGGCAGATATCGCTTCTGCTTAGACGCCCGCCTGGACGCGAGGCCTATCCTGGCGATATTTTCTATAATCATTCACGGCTTCTGGAAAGAGCAGCAAAGGTCAGCGATGAACTTGGCGCCGGCTCATTAACCGCCCTTCCTATCATTGAGACTCAGGCGGGAGACGTGTCTGCCTATATACCCACAAATGTTATTTCAATCACAGACGGACAGATATACCTTGAGCCTAGTTTTTTCTTTGCCGGTGTGCGGCCCGCGATAAATGTTGGGTTGTCTGTTTCTCGCGTGGGCGGCGCGGCCCAGGTAAAGGCTATGAAACAGGTTGCAGGCACGTTGCGGCTTGAGATGGCACAATTCCGGGAGTTGGAGGCGTTTGCTCAGTTTGGAAGTGATTTGGACAAGTCAACTCAGGCGCAGCTTACAAGAGGGCTGCGGCTTGTTGAGATATTGAAGCAGCCTCAGTATAAACCCCTATCTATGGAAAAACAGGTGACCATATTATTTGCGGGTACACGTGGTTTTCTTGACCAGTTTCCTGCTCAGCTTGTGGCAAAATATGAAGAGGGGCTATATTCGTTTATGGGACAAAAGTATCCTCAGGTTTTTAAAGAGCTTGGTGAGAAGAAGGCAATTGATGATTCGTTGGATAAGCTGATGAAAAAGGCGATCGGCGAGTATTCCGAGGAGTTTAAGGCTACGCTTCAGTAAAAGAACAGGCGGTTCCGAGGAGTAGAGAGTAAAAAATATATGGCTACCTTAAAGAATCTAAGACTGAAGATACACGGGGTTAAAAAGACTCGCCAAATTACCAAGGCCATGAATATGGTGGCGGCCTCAAAGCTGAGAGGCTCTCAGCAAAGGATGGAACACTTTCGGCCATATGCCACAAAATTTGCCGAGGTGTTGGGGAGTTTAGCGGCAAGACCACAAGGAACGGTAAATGCTTTGCTTGAAAAACGTGAGCAGGTTAAGACCGTTGACGTTTTACTGATGACGTCTGATCGTGGGTTGTGTGGCAGTTTTAATGTAAATTTGCTGGCAAAGGCAGAGGGGTTTGCTAAGAAGTGTCTGTCAGAAGGTAAGGCTGTACGATTTGTTGTTATAGGTAAAAAAGGCCGGGATTATATCCGCAAGAGCAGATATCAGATGCTAAATCAGCACGTAGGGATTGTAGGAGGAAGATTTGGATTTAATATCGCGTCTACAATCGCGGACTCGGCTATTGACTCTTTTTTGAGTGGAGATACAGACGAGGTGCATATTGTGCTTGCGAATTTTGTGTCTGTAGCAAGACAGACTCCGGTTGCGAGGCAGATACTTCCAATACCGCCGGTAGAGCCTGTTGATGAGACTGGAGTGGAGAAAGAGTCTGAACAATATCTGCCAGAGCATATCTGTGAGCCTGATGCGGCAACGCTTATGGCCGATCTTTTGCCCAAGAGTGTTGCGGTGCAAATCTATAGCGCGCTTCTTGAGACATCCGCTAGTGAGCATGCAGCGCGTATGATGGCAATGGATAATGCGACAAAGGCATGCAATGACATGGTTGCAAACTTAACGCGCGTGTATAACAGGGCGCGACAAGCTGCGGTTACCGCAGAGTTAATGGATATCGTCGGAGGCGCTGAGGCGCTTAAGGGCTAGAAACAATAGCGAGGAGGTTTTTTGATGGGAAAGGAAAATATCGGTAAGATTGTGCAGGTTATTGGGCCGGTAGCGGATGTGGAGTTTGAGCCTGGTAAGCTTCCATATATTCTGACTGCGCTTACGGTCACTAACCCCTCTATAAACGATGAGCCCGACAATTTAGTTTTGGAGGTGGCGCAGCATTTGGGCGATAACGTGGTTCGGACCATTGCTATGGATGTTACTGATGGCTTGGTGCGTGGAATGCCTGTAAAAGACACAGGTGATGCCATAAGAATGCCAGTAGGCAAGGCAAGCTTAGGCCGTGTGTTGAACGTGGTCGGCAAGCCAGTGGACGGACTTGGACCTATCAGCAGGGAAAAGACCATGCCTATACATAGGTCTGCGCCGGCTTTTACTGAGCTGGATACCTCGGTTCGGGTGCTTGAGACAGGGGTTAAGGTTATTGATCTTCTGGTGCCGTTTCCGCGTGGTGGAAAGATGGGGATGTTTGGAGGCGCTGGCGTTGGCAAGACAGTTATCATGATGGAGATGGTGCATAATATTGCTATGCAACACGGCGGCATCTCTGTTTTTGCAGGCGTTGGCGAAAGGACGAGGGAGGGTAACGACCTCTATCATGAAATGAAGCATTCAGGGGTTTTGCCCAAGGCCTCTCTGGTTTATGGTCAGATGACAGAACCTCCGGGCGCTCGCGCCAGGGTTGCCCTTTCAGCTCTGACCGAGGCTGAATATTTCAGAGACGAAGAAGGACAGGACGTTTTGATATTTATAGATAATATCTATCGGTTTACCCAAGCTGGCTCTGAGGTCTCCGCCTTACTCGGACGGATGCCTTCAGCAGTGGGATATCAACCTACACTGGCTGTTGATTTAGGCGAACTCCAGGAGCGGATTACCTCGACTACTAAAGGATCGATCACAGCAGTACAGTGCGTTTACGTTCCTGCTGATGACTTGACCGATCCGGCTCCTGCCACTACATTTGCCCATTTGGATGGAACTGTTGTTTTGTCACGGCAGATTGCTGAACTTGGAATATATCCTGCGGTTGATCCGCTGGATTCTCAATCCAGAATCCTGGATCCTAATGCGATAGGTGAAGAGCATTACAGAACAGCCAGAACCGTACAACAGACGCTTCAGCGATATAAAGAGCTTCAGGACATTATCGCAATTCTTGGTATAGACGAGTTGTCGGACGAAGACAAATTGAGCGTGAGCCGCGCAAGAAAAATCCAGCGATTTTTGTCTCAGCCGTTCCACGTAGCTGCGGTGTTCACTGGCGTGAATGGCGCGTATGTAAAACTTGAAGATACTATTAGGGGCTTTAAAGAGATTTGCGAAGGGAAGTATGATAGTGTTCCCGAGCAGGCATTCTACATGGTCGGAACAATTGAAGAAGCTTTGGCAAAGGCGGAAAAAATGGCTGCTGCTGCGGCTTAACTATAGCGTTATTGTATTATATTCAGTATAGTTAGCGAGATAAAATCATATGGCGGAAAAACACCTCAAATTAGAGATAGTCACTCCTGAAAAAATCGTGATACAAGACGAGGCGCAGATTGTGGTGGCGCCAGGGACTTATGGAGAATTTGGCGTGCTGCCAGGGCATACGCCATTTTTAACCACCTTAAAGGTTGGAGTTGTGCGCTACAAAGATAAGTCCGGCCATGAGCAGTACATATTTACAAACGGTGGGTTTTCTGAGGCTCTTCCGCACAAAGTGACTATATTGACTGAATCCGCAGAAAAACGAGAAGATATAGATATTGAACGCGCAAAGGCTGCTATGCGCCGCGCCGAAGATAGGCTTGCCGCAATTCAGCAGGCAGAGACTAAAAAAGAAGATCTTAATAATGCCCGCGTCCGCGCCTCACTTCAGCGTGCGTTGGCTAGAATACGCGTAGCAGGTGGTAAGTCTCAATAAAACAGGGGCTTTTAGCATTGTTATAAAAAGGCAGGTCTGTTTAGACCTGCCTTTTTTATTTGATCGGATAACTATATGAATTATGCAACAGCAATTATCCTTGCAGCCGGCAAGGGGACTCGCATGAAGTCAGAACAAGCCAAGGTGCTTCACCTTATTGCTGGTGTTCCGATGATCGACTATGTGGTTGAAGCGGTCAAGAGAGCGGGGTTAGCGCCGGTTATTGTTGTGGTCGGATACCAGGCTGAGGCGGTCAGGGCGCATCTGGTAAAGTATCCATATCTATGTTTTGCCTTGCAGGAAGAGCAATTAGGGACCGGGCATGCGGTTAAATCCGCAGTTCACCTTATACCTCCTGATAATAGAGACGTTGTCATACTTTGCGGAGACACGCCTATACTGAGGCCAAAGACCCTTAGCGCATTGGTTAGTAGACACAGAAGCGGATCATCTCCGGTTACTATGCTTGTTGCCAGAGTCGATAATCCTTCAGGATATGGCAGGATTATAACCAGCCGCGATCAATATGTAATGCGCATTGTGGAAGAGCCGGATGCGACAGAAGAAGAAAAAAAGATTAACCTTATTAATGCAGGGATATATTGTGTCAATTCCAGCCTTTTGCAGGAGCTTCTCGGAGACATTAGACCTGCTAACGCTCAAAAGGAGCTTTACCTTACTGATATCGTGGGAATAGCCGCTGACAGGGGGACTTCGGCGGTATACATGGAGGTTGAGGACTCAGAAGAGGTCTTAGGTGTGAATACAATGGCTGATTTGGCACATGCTGAAAAAATAATGGCTTTGTAAAAAGTTTGTCTTTAAGGGGGCGATGGTTGTGGGTAACTCCACTCTCCACCATCTCTTAAATACTAAGAATAAAAACGCCTCACATTCCAACCACGATAACCACCCTCATACCTGTCGACAACCGCCATTACCTCATCCACAGGCGCACTACAAAAACCCTTGCCGCTTCCTTTTGGCTCAACTGGCTCTCGTTTCATCCAAAACACACTTCTTCAAATCTCATCTCCCTGATCTCCTGTAGCATCTCTGTTCGTCTCATTGGCCACCTCCATATGTGTGACGTTAACAAACCGGACAGATTGTGTGCTACAAAACCGGACATATCACGTGTTACTAACAACTACATATTTTTGTCTTGACAATGGAGAGAACTTTAGAAGAATAACATTATTAAAATTGGTGGTCTCGGTTACCTAGGAATAAACCGGTCTCGATTAAGTGGGACGTGACAGTCTATAAAAGGGTTATCTATTTTCAGAATCATCCGTATTGTTTGTGTAAGGAGGGAAAGGTATATGGGAAACATTGCAATTGAAATGTCGGAGGATGAGTTACAACATGTTTGGCAGGCGTACCAAACGTTACAACGTTTCATGGAAAAAATTCTATCCCCTAATGAATTGTATCACACAGAGTTTCTTCAGGGACTCCAAGAAGCTATTGGCGATGTACATAATAGGCAGATAAAGGAGGTTACGACCTTTGAAGACTTTATCGCCTAAACGGAAAATTCAGAAGACATCGCGTTTTACGAGAGATGTCAAAAAGTTGCCAACATCAGTTCAAGAAGAAGCCTTCAGTATTGCACAACAGTTAGCAGACGATGTCTTTCATCCAGAGTTGAATGTTCGTCACATGACAGGATTTAAAGGCATTTGTCGAGTTGTTGTGATGATTGAGTATCGTATAATTTTTTCTTTTGATACAGAGACACTCTATTTGTTGCGAATAGGGCACAGGAAAGAAATTTATCGAAAGCTGGAGTTATAGAAGCCGAACTAGGCTATGGTGGGGGTCAGGAAAAGAATAGAAACGCATAATTTCTTGGGCGTCCCTGTTGGATCGCCCAGACTGCAAAAAGATTCTGGTTTACTGGCTAAATACAACCAGACTTATTCACTACGCAAGATGTGACACCATGCTTCCCCCTGGGTTGATATAATGTATGTCATCAATGTGTATCATCAACAAAGCTGGGAAGTAAAAGTCAAAAGCAGACTTGACCCCCATGACTCCCAATTAGAATTAGTTAAATTAATCAAGAGCGTCCCTTAATTTTCCCTGGTTTCTCTCGGAAGGAGGTAAATATGGCACAAATAACAACTAATAAGGATTATATCAATATACCGAGACAAGAATACAATTTATTAAAAGAAATCTACAGTACAGTAAAACGGCAGGCTTTTCTCATGCGCATTGATGAGGCAGAAAAGAATCTGAAGGCAGAAAAGACAAAGGTCGCTTCTATTGATGATTTTATTGCATCGGTGTAGCAAGTACCTGTGAAGCCCACATTGATTCTATACGACAGCGCCTTTGAGAAACGTTGGAATAAGTTTGTCAAAGGATTGACGGTTAAGCAAAAGGAGCAGATCAGGGAGCGTCTTGAGATCTTCAAGGAGGACATTTTTGATAAAAGGTTAAAAACTCATCGGTTAAAGGGTAATCTAAAGGCATATTATGCCTTTTCAGTTAGCTATTCAGACAGAATCGTGTTCAAGATACTTGACGATAACACCATTTATTTTATCGAGATTGGCAGCCATGATATTTGCTACTGAGCATTCATTAAGCGTTCAATAGGCTGGTTTAAATGGACAAAATAAGACGGTAAAGGTAAGGAGTCAACGCGCAAACTTGGAAGCCTGGCTTCTAACTTAAGTTATAAGTAAAGGGAGTCCCCTAAATTCTCCGCAAAAATGGGTACAGTTTAATCAGTGAAGAATGAAGACCTGACCCCGATGCTACCCTGATGACAATTAGTTAAATTAATCAAGAGCGTCCCCTAATTTCATTAATTTCCTTTGATAAGGAGGTGTATATGCTTAATACGTATAAAGCAATTCTCACAGGCGATCGCTTGGAATGGCGTGAGAAAGAGCCAATATGTGCTGCAGAAAATCGCTCAGTGGCTGTGTATGTGACTATCTTGAAAGATAGGGAAACTTTACGAAAAGATATGACATGTGGTCCCAAAATGGCGGATGCTCTAGAAAAGCTAGCTACAATGGATTCTTTGGGAATTAGCGATCCATCAGCGTGGCAACGTGAGATTCGCAATGACCGTTCGCTACCGCAGAGGAATGGATAATATGCTCATCGGATTTTGCTGCAACTTATTTCATCAAAATCAAGGAGTTCTCTCTATGGCTCAAATCCCACATCGGGTAACCGACATCGTTAAACGCTTTATTAATGAATTAGAGAAGAATCATATGCCAGTAAAAGAGGCCATACTGTTTGGCAGTTATGCGACTGGAATATTTAATGAATGGAGTGATATTGACCTGGCAATTGTCTCTGATGTTAAGGCGTCGTGGTTACGATCTTGATAAAATCTACGAGAGAGTAGCTACGATATACGCCGTCGAAGTAAAAGACATTTTCTCAAGAAGCAAGCAAATGGCCAAAGTAAAGGCAAGGAGTTTGTTTTGTTATTGGGCATCACACGAGTTG
>JAZDIE010000027.1:0-5891 GCA_043805295.1 Pseudomonadota bacterium | reverse complement strand
GAGCAGTACGACCTTTGGTTCAATCAGGGATGAATTATCCCTAAAAACCTTCAGCCTTCAGTCTATCCGCCTGAATAGTTACAAGTGTGCTTATATGATATTTTGATACTTTTTAGGAGGTGGAAATGTCTATTACATCTAAAATCCTGTTTTCTGTTTTTTTCTGTTTTATACTCTTTTGCGGGAGCGCCTTCTCTGCTGATAACCCAGCGCTTTCAGGGAGAAGCCCGAATGCCCCTGATCCATCCTTTTTCCCAAGGGATATGGCCAATAAACTGCCGCCGCCAACTTTAAGCGATCCCGCTTTAGTTCCAAAGACTGTTTTAGGTGATCCATCTTTAGCCCCAAAGGCTGTCATTGGACAATCAATATTTGATTTTGGCACAGAACACGAGGGAAAATCTGTTGTTCATGAGTTTATCATAAAAAACATAGGGAATGCTCCGCTTGATATTACCAAAGTCAGCCCAGGCTGAGGATGCACCACTGTCTCAGTTACGAGGCAGATTCCCGCCGGAGGCGAGGGTACGATTAAGGTATCAGTGAACACTAAGGATCGTTCAGGCCCGATTCAGAAAAACGTTACGGTTGATTCAAATGATAAGACCAATTCCACATTTATATTAACCATAAAAGGCAATATAGAGCCTTATATATTTATGAAGCCTCAAGCGCTTAATTTTTATGGCGTTATGGCCAGCAAGAATGAGCAGGAGGTTAACATTGCGCCTGGGAAGGATGTGAAGTTTAAGGTTAAAAATGTCAGGACAACCCTGGTGGATGATATAACTTATGAGCTTAAACAAGACACCCCCAAGGAGGGGGAGTATCGCCTTATCGTAAAAAGCAAGAGGACTAAACCCGGAAGATATTATGGGACAATTATTATGGAGACAACCGCTCCTGAAAAACCTGAATTGACTCTTCATATAAACGGATTTGTCCCGGAACCAATTGTTGTCCAGGACAAGGGGACTGGACAATCTGTTGGAAAATAAGAAGTCCTTTAAGGTGGTTATATTTGACTGCGACGGAGTGCTTTTTGACTCAAAAAAGGCAAACGAGGCGTATTACAATCATATCTTAGGCTGTGTTGAACAAAGGAGCATGGATGAAGATGAAGTAAATTTTGTTCATATGCACACGGCAGATGAGTCTTTAGCATACCTATTCAGACATAAAAGAAATATACAGGACAAGGCGGATGCTTATCGTAGCAAGATGAGCTATACTCCGTTTATCGAATATATGGAACCAGAGCCTTATCTGATCGAGATCCTCCAATATTTGCGTCCGACATACAAAATAGCTATATCCACTAACCGGACCAATACTATAGGAGAGGTATTGTCCAGCAAGTGTTTGACAGAATATTTTGACCTTGTGGTCTCAGCTATGGATGTTCCAAGGCCAAAGCCATATCCTGATTCATTATATATGATACTTGATCATTTCAAGGTTGGACCAAAAGAAGTTTTATATATTGGAGATTCTGAAGTGGATCAGGGAGCCGCCCAGGCAGCGGGTGTCCCCCTTGTTGCCTATAAGAACAGAGGGCTCATAGCTTCTTATCATATCTCTCATTTTCAGGAGTTGCAGGAGATGCTGGAAAGGTTTGAGTCTGAATGAGTGACTTGAACATAGCAATAGTCTCGCTGTAGTTTTTGCTGTTGAATATCGCGGATCCTGCCACAAACACATCTGCGCCTGCCTTGGATACCTCTTGGATCGTCTGTGCATTGATTCCTCCATCCACTTCAATGAGGATGGGGAGATTGTTTTTATCTATAATATCCCGAAGCGCGCTGATTTTTTTAAGGGATTGTGGAATAAAAGTCTGACCCCCAAATCCTGGATTAACGCTCATTATCAGAACCAGGTCTAAGTCATCCATAATCCAATCTATCGCAGAAAGAGGAGTGCTGGGATTTAAGGCTACTCCGGCTTTTATTTCCAAGCCCTTTATTATTTGTATTGTCCGGTTAAGGTGCGCGCATGCCTCTGCATGTACGGTAATAATTGAACTCCCTGCTTTTGCGAAAGCGCTGATATAGTCATCAGGGTGTTCTATCATCAGATGTACATCGCATGGAAGCTTTGTTGATTTTGCTACTGCCTCTACAACAAGGGGGCCGATGGTTATGTTCGGCACAAAGTGTCCATCCATTACATCAACATGAATCCAATCCGCTCTTCCTTGTTCAACCAATCGGATATCGTCTCCAAGCCTGGAGAAATCAGCAGATAGTATTGATGGCGCTATTATTTTCATGACTTTTTCCCAGTTTTGTTCCTGGCGTTACAGTGTGGCCGCGCAGGAATTCTTCAATGTTGAGCGCTTTACCTGACTCAAGTTGCACCTTTTCAAGATATAGCGCGCCTTGCCCTGTGGAGATTAGGAGTTCGCCGGGAAACGAGGGGATGACAGCGCCGGCGTCTACTGTATGATTTTCTAAGGATTCAGCGCGCGCTTTGAGTATCTTGAGCTTTTTATTGTAAAGGGTTGTATGCGCCCCTGGCCAGGGATACATCCCCCGAATAAAGCAGTTCAATTCTACTGCTGATTTTTTCCAGTCTATCCAGCCGTCCTTTTTTTTCAAAATTGGCGCATAAGTGGCCATTGAATGATTTTGCGGGGTAGGCGATAATGCCCCGTTTTTCAGGGAATCTATGGTTGCAAGCAATACCTTAGCTCCGGCCTCTGCCATCCGGTCATGCAGCGTTTCCGCAGTATCTTCAGGCTCTATTGGAACACGCGATGAAAGCAGTATATTGCCGGTATCCATTCCGGCATCCATAACCATTGTAGTGACCCCTGTCTCTTTTTCTCCGTTGATGATGGCCCACTGTATGGGCGCTGCGCCCCTGTATTGTGGGAGGAGTGACGCATGCACGTTTATTGCCCCCAGTTTTGGAATAGAAAGGACTTCTTGTGAAAGTATCTTTCCATAAGCAACTACCACAAACAGGTCAGGGCTTAATGACTTTAATTGCCGGATGAATGGATCAATGTTTATATTTTCCGGCTGAAGCAGAGGAAACCCATGTCGCTGCGCCTCTATCTTCACGGGTTGTGCGATATTTTTTTTTCCTCTTCCTTGAAGTTCCTTGTCCGGCTGCGTTACAACCGCCACAATGTTTTTGTGTTGTTCAATTAGGGCATTCAGGCACGGCACGGCAAACGCGGGTGTTCCCATGAATATGATTCTGTATGTTGTTGGACTGATAATGGTTTTCTCTCCGATTTGAGACTTTTTAAGATTTCATCATCAATTCTCTATCAAAAAAGCCTTTTATTTACAATAACAGTCATCTGTAAAAAAGCCTTTTATTATTTTGTTTTTGGGAAAAAATTTGACATTTTATGGAAAGATTGTTACGAAGAGTTCCTCTCTATTGTGGGCCGTTAGCTCAATTGGCAGAGCACCTGACTCTTAATCAGATGGTTCGGGGTTCGATTCCCTGACGGCCCATCCGTCTATCATCGAAATAGCTTCTCCCCTGAATGAGATAATAAGTTGAAGGCTCGTCTTGGAATTAGTGAATGTCTTCTTGGCCGGAATGTGCGGTATGATGGAGGGCATAGATTGGATAGATTCCTTGTTGATATGCTTGGACAATATGTTCAATATGTTCCGGTATGCCCTGAAAAGGAATGTGGTTTTGGCGTTCCCCGCGAAGCAATGCGACTTTTGGGAGATCCAAATGCGCCTTGCCTGGTTACCATCAATACAAATATTAACCATACAGACCGGATGAGAAAATGGGTTGCATGGCAGGTTAGAGAGCTTGAAAGCAAAGGGCTTTGCGGGTTTGTTTTTAAAAGCCGGTCTCCAAGCTGTGGCATGGAAGGGGTGACAGTGTATGACAGAGACGGAGCGTCTTCAAGTCAAGGCGTTGGTCTTTTTGCCAAAGCCTTTATGGAACATTTTCCTCTTCTGCCTGTGGAAGAAGACGAGAGACTCCATGACCCTCTGTTCCGAGAAGATTTTTTTGCGCGTATTTTTTGTCACCACCCATTGCGCGCTTTGTCCAGGCTCCCCCTCATTTGAGAAACTTTTTCCAGCGTTTTTTTCAGGTATAACACTCCCCAAAAACTAGACAGACCAATAAGGTGCATGTAAGGATGCCAAAAGCAAGAAGCGAGGAGGGAAAAGATGGCATACAGCATGCGGAAAAATCACGACACAGCATTTAAGGCCAGGGTGGCGCTGGAGACGAGGAGGTCTACTTTCATCAGTACATGACTGTCTCTGAAGCCCGTAGAAACCTGGACAAATATTTTTGCTTTTACAACATGGAGAGGATTCATGAATCACTGGACTATAAAACCCCTTATGAAATTTATTTCAAAGAATCTGTAAACAAACAACCAAAACAGGCGGCCTGATTATGCACCATATACAACCCGTTTTTTGTCTTGACAATGGGGAGAGGTTCAATACTAATGACCGGCAAAATCGAGGTGAAAGCATGACCAAAAAGAAAAACGCCATCGTCCCCAATAACAGCTTTACCGAATTTCTCCTTTACACAACACCGAATGGCAAAGTGAAGGTGGAAATATTTCTCCATAATGAAAATATCTGGCTGACTCAGGATAAAATCGCTCTTTTATTTGGTGTACAAAGACCCGCTATCACCAAGCATTTAAAGAATATCTTTGAAAGTGGCGAGCTGGATGAAATTTCAGTTAGTTCCATTTTGGAACTAACTGCTTCTGATGAAAAAACCTATAAGACCAAATTCTACAATCTTGATGCAATCATTTCTGTCGGTTATCGGGTAAATTCAAAACATGCTACGCTATTTCGCATCTGGGCAACTGAACGGTTGAAGGAATATATTATCAAAGGCTTCACCATGGATGACGAACGTCTCAAAAACCCTAACAACATCTTTGGTAAAGACTACTTTGAAGAGCAGTTAGCCCGTATTCGCGATATCCGCTCAAGCGAACGCCGATTTTATCAAAAGATTACTGATATCTACGCTCAGTGCAGTGCGGATTATGATAAAAACAGTGAAGAAGCCAAACTTTTCTTTGCGATAGTTCAAAATAAACTGCATTGGGCAATCAGCAAACAGACTGCTGCAGAAATTATTTATTATGAAAGCCGACTGGCCAAGGTTAATTTTGCGGAAGAAGAAAAAGTCTCTATTGATGAGCAATTTGAGGAATTAACCGAAGGCGAGGAACTCACTCAACGCCAACAGTTAAGAGCAAAGTGGACGCGCCTTGTTGCAATTGTCGGAAACCCAAATCGAATACAAAAAATAGCCGAAGACCTTGTGAATCACTTTGAACAGAGAAATTAGGTGCTTGACGGCAAGGCAATGATTGTCTGCATGAGTCGTCGGATCTGTGTTGAGAGTATGATGCAATTATAAAACTACGTCCGAATTGGCACTCTTCTGAAGATGATAAGGGTTTTATAAAAGTCATTATGACCGGTTAAAATATATTCCAATAATTGTTGATTATATTTTCAGTCAGGAAAACGGTGAGCATTCATTTGTTGATAATACCAAAAACCTGTTAAAAGCTTTTGCGATATCTGTCCCACACGAAAAAGCTATGGCGATTCGCGATAATGTTACCTTGTTTCAGGCTATTAAAGCCAGGTTGGTAAAAATATCCGACTGTAATGAGGGTAAAAGCGATGCTGAAATTGAAACGGCAATAAAACAGATAATTTCTGAGGCTATTACCGCAGATAAAGTCGTTGATATTTTTGATGCCGCAGGAATTAAAAAGCCAGGTATTGAAATTTTGGATGAACGGTTCTTGCAGGAGTTAAAAGACCTTCCGCAAAAGAACCTTGCAGTTGAATTATTAAAAAAGCTCTTAAAAGAAGAAGTTAAAAAGAGGACAAAGATTAATCTTGTTG
>JAZDIE010000026.1:0-13751 GCA_043805295.1 Pseudomonadota bacterium | reverse complement strand
TTTTTTTTTATTAGATTTTTTCCCCATAGCTACCACCTGTTTTAGATTTGTTGGAAATGAACCCAGATTATTCGGGATATTCCCCATGCTCAAAAATATAATCATAGAAGGCGGTTGATTCACTCCTAACCTCTTCCATTTTTTCACTCTTGTCCCTATTGTCGCAACATAACTCAATGTAGAGATTCTTACCAAAGTGATTCAGATTGTCAGCAACAACGGTGATATCACTTTCGGATAAACCATGAGATTTTAGATAATCAGCAATCCCTTCAATGATTCGCTTGATATTTGTAATGTGCTCCAGGTCATCAAGCTGATCAGATGTAAAAAACTCGTGTTGCTTTTTTATGATTGATCTTCCGATCTCTTCTGCGAGAGTGGGTGTATTCATTGCGTTGTGTCCCTTTAAAAAGAAATTTTGTAGTTCTATGCCCCCAAAGATACGTTAGGATGGTCAACTCGTTCCTTTAACTCCAGACCGCATTTGAAGAAAGGCGACTTTTTTGCCGCTACCTTGACTTCTTTGCCTGTCTTTGGATTCCTGCCTATATACGATTTGTACTTCTTTATGAAAAAGCTACAGAAACCTCTTATCTCAACCCTTTGGTCGTTGACTAGAGCTTCTGTGATTTCAGTAAAGAAGATGTCTACAATCGCCTCAGCCTTGCTTTTTCCGACTTTGGTTTCTTTTTCGAAAGCTTCTATTAAATCTGCCTTGTTCATATATGGTTTCCCCTGAAAAATATCAGTTGACTTTAGTAGGTAAGAAATTGACAAGAGAAAGTCAAACAGATTATTTTTAGAATCTGCATGTTGTTTTCGCCGGACAAATCGAGCAGATGGATTCAGATCATGCGGTCTGTATTATAAAGATAACCAAGGGAGTATACCGGATAGGAAAATGAATAAACCTGCTGAAGACATATTACCCGATCCTGAATTCCTGCTGAAACTATCAAAAACACGGATGCCATTCGGGAAATACAAAAACCGATTACTTATTGATCTCCCTGAACCATATGTTGTTTGGTTTTACAGACAGGGATTTCCGAAAGGTCAACTGGGAGAATTGCTGGCTGTGGTTTATGAAATTAAGGTGAATGGGTTGGAATATTTATTTGATAATTTACGGGATTCGGGGAAACTTGTTGCTGGTCGAAAACCGTATACAAATTAAAAAAATGGACATTTGTCACATTGCGTCTCTCAGCAAATCTCGCTTACTGTTTGGGAATATATAAAGATACAAAATCGTCGGATTAATGATTCATGGTGTTTTTTTGGTGATTTGATTATAGAGTGAATTGAGGGTCAGGCGAGAGTATTGGGTCAAGATAGGCGAGTATTTTTCCAGCATATTGAATGGCGCTACAGTCTATTTTCTGTGTGAGAATCTGTGTGAGAAAAGCTCTCCCAAATGAGCAAAAACGTGACAAAATAGGGAAAAACATGCCAACATAAAATACAACTATTTCAAGAGGTTCCTGGTTTTTGAGGAGGTTGGGAAACACTGTGGTTCTGATTCGTAATCAGTAGGTCGAGGGTTCAAATCGAAAGGAGAAGCAAAAAATGAAAATACGGGGATTAGTCACGTTATGCGCTACAGGTATAGCTTCAATGATCAATGGTTGCTTTACATTGAACCAGCCACCCAACATGGCAATTGTGAGAGATAATGGCAGATCGGAAGTGCCGGTAAAAGATTTGGCTAAGAATCCGGAATTCGCTGATTCCTATTTTTTTGCAGCTTTAAGTGCAAATATTTACATGGATGTTGTATCTGGGGAGACAAAGTTATTTGCCGGTTTTTGCGAATCCGAAAATATTCAATATGTACCGGAAGGCTGGCATTATGATTCATCGCTTCCGGATATTCCAGAGACACCGCCTGGAAATTATAAGATTAAGGGCATGAAGTACCAGGTGTGTGTCAAAGAGTCCCCTGGGTCTCCGCCACTGGCCGTCGTCGTATTCCGTGGCACTGATCCTGATCAAATGGGGGACTGGTTATCAAATTTTAGGTGGGTTACAAGGTTAATTCCCTTTCTTTGGGATCAATACGACCAGGTTAGAGATCTTACCCCTAGCCTTATTAAATATATTCGAGAAAAATATGGAAACAATACTTATATTATTGCAACAGGACATTCTTTAGGCGGAGGTCTCGCACAACAAGCAGCTTACATGTCAGAATATATTCGTAAGGTCTATGCATTCAACCCATCCAGCGTGACCGGGTATTATAGCGTAGGCAAAGCTGACCGAGAAAAGAATGAAAAGGGTATGACCATATACCGGATATATGAGCATGGAGAGATTCTCGCTTACCTAAGATTATTTATGAAAGGTTTATTTCCCATAACTCAGGCCGATCCTAAAATTGTCGAGATCCGCTATAATCTAGTTAAAGGCAATATGGTTTCTCAACACAGCATGAAAGATTTTGCATGTAAGCTACGTGATATAATTGACAACGCCACCAAGCATTGAGCATGATGTGATTAAAAAGAGTGGCCTTAACGGCTCTCCCACCCATGTCTTTTTACCGGTAAGAACATCTAAGGTTGCCTCCCTGGATCTCAAAGTTTTTTAGGGCAAACACCTTCTGCATGGACTATATCCCCTCATGAACGCATCTTTCTTTGTTTTGAATTTCATTTCATTCTGTAAGGTTATCTGTTTTGCAAAGGGGCATTCAGGTCGGTGGAATATTCTGGAATGCTGGGTACCCACACAATCTTTTTTTTCGATTGCAAGCACCTTGAGCCACATTCCTTTATGTTGTTCGATCGCGCTACGTTGTATGTTTAATAGCCTGTCATAACGCCTGGTATTTGGAGAAACAAATAATACGTGCGCACAACCTTGTTTGATTAGCTCTAAGTTTACAAGGGTTCCGTCTTCAAGATACACATAGGCGAGTAGTCTGCCGTACTTGTCTTTTTTTTGGCTATCGAATTCAAGTCTTACTTTTTTACCCAAGACCATTTTTTTATTGAAATCTCTCGCCTCACTTCCATAATATTCCGAAGGCTTTTCCCCATGCTCGATCTCGGGTGCGTTGATTCCGATGTAACGAATATGCTTTTGATTGGAAAGGATAATAGTGTCCCCATCATCTACGTGGACTACCTTAAACATTTCAGCCTGAGCAGCATTACAACCTATTGCCATTAAGAGAAAAATAACAAGAAGCAGGGTTTTAAGGGACTTGTAACATAAGAATAATTTCATGATGTAAGAATCGCCTGTGATAATAATAGTTAATGCCTGAACGAAAACTTTTAATTTGGTTCAAGAATAAAGCGCTTCCCATTGTTAAGAGAAAGATATGGGTTGTCAAGCCAATTTAGAAATGTTGTTTTAGTCAACATAGGACATTTCTAAATTGGCTTGACAGTTGCTAAACATGGGTGCATTTTTGACCTGCCGTTAAACAGATGCCTTGCCCCCTGAACGGTTACAAGCAGTATGTGAGGGTAACCATGATCGACAAAAAGCGTCTTGAAATATTATACGACCAGTACAATCATACAAAGTTTATCTATCCTGATCCTGTTGCATTTCTCCATCAGGCCTGGGATGATTCTGACAGAGAGATCGTTGCCTTTATTGCGTCGTCCCTTGCCTATGGCAATGTAAGCCAGATACTCAAAAGCATCGCCTCTGTTTTGAAAGAAATGGCTCCAAGTCCGGCGCAATTCCTTCGCCGGAGTTCCAAAGAACTGCTTATATCAACTTTTTCCGGATTTAAGCATCGTTTCACTACCGGAAGAGAACTGGCCTTGATACTCTTTGGAATTAAATGTATTGTCGAGCAGTATGGTGACCTTCAGGCATGTCTTGTACGGCACATAGATGAAGATGGCGAGCCAACGCTTTCCGTCCTTTCCGTATTTTCCGAACGAATCCTATCTGCTTCAGGCGTGGCCCAAAGTACCCTTGTCCCAATCCCTTCCAAGGGAAGCGCATGCAAACGACTGAATCTTTTTATGCGTTGGATGGTGCGACAAGATAATATTGATCCAGGTGGATGGGATTGCATATCAGCCTCCAAGCTGATCGTCCCGCTGGACATCCACATGCACCGGATATGTCATGCACTTGGGTTTACCAGACGAAAGCAGGCGGATATGCGCACCGCGCTTGAAATAACCAATGCCTTTAGAAGCGTTGTCCCTGAAGACCCTGTCCGGTACGACTTTGCGCTTACCCGGCTTGGAATTCGGGAAGATGGGGATTTAGAAGGGTTTTTGAGGGAATATGACTGCAAAGATTAAAATTGAACCTCAACAGCAAATAGATTCCTCCTATAGACTTGATGCAGGGAATCTTCAAAAACGGCTGGCGTCTCTTTATAAATTCAGGCAGGGGGGAATAAAGCTGGGTCTCGATTCAATAACCGGACTTATGGCAGGATTGAATAACCCGCATAAGAGTTTTCGGTCTATTCACATTGCAGGGACAAACGGCAAAGGGTCTATTGCCGCTATTATTTCATCCATACTTGCGCAAGCCGGCTACAAGGTAGGGCTTTTTACCTCTCCACATCTTGTCAGATTTAATGAACGTATTCGGATAAACAACTTGTCGGCTTCGGATGCAACTCTTATTGAAGCAGCGGAAGCGGTCGAGGCGGTTGTTTCTCAACAGGAGCACCCGACTTTTTTTGAATATGCGACTGCTATGGCCTTTTATTGTTTTGCCCAGGAAAGGGTTGATTGGGGTGTGGTCGAGGTGGGAATGGGAGGACGGCTTGACGCCACCAATGTGATCATGCCGGATGTAAGTGTCATTTCCAGTATCTCATTGGATCACCAGCAATATCTAGGCAATACTATTGCAAAAATTGCATGGGAAAAGGGAGGGATTATAAAGTATAGAGTGCCTGTAGTGATCGGAGCAAAAAGGAAGAAGGCATGTGAAGTAATCGAAAAGGTGGCGGCAGAAAGACATGCCGCTGCATATAGGTTAGGGCGTGATTTTAACGCCCGTAAAGTAAAAAAGAATTTATTTTTTTATTATAGCGGCATAGAGAAAAATTTTAAGGCTCTTGAGCTTAACCTCTTAGGAGATCATCAGATAGATAATGCAGCCACAGCGCTTGCGGCTATTGAAGTGTTAATGCAGAGAGGGAATGCCATACCCGAAGATGCTGTGCGCATAGGCATTAGCAAGGCGAAATGGCCAGGCCGGCTTGAGGTGGTGGCGGAACGCCCTATGGTTATACTGGATGGCGCGCACAATATTGATGGTGTGCGAACACTAAGACGATATCTGGAAAAGCTGGGTAGCCAACGGATTGTTTTTGTAGTTGGTTTTATGTCTGATAAATCATGGAAGGATATGCTGCGCCGGTTGCTTCCGGTCTCATATCATGTGATAGCAACCAGGGTTGCAGACGCCCGAGCAGAAGACCCGCATTCTATCTCCGCGTTTGTGCGGCTGTTTAACGATCAGGTTGAAGTAATTTCTGAGGTCGGCTGCGCGATAGATAAGGCGGTTGATATTGCTGCGGGTATTAACGGAGTGGTATGTGTAACAGGGTCGCTCTATCTTATTGGAGAGGCTAAAGCTTATATGGAAAAAATCCAGGGAGGAATAGATCAGGGAGAGACCATGAACCCTTCAGCCTTCAGCCTTCAGCCTTCAGCCTAAATATCGGGATATATTTATTTATGTCTATTGCTACCCCCTTGAAATTTTCAAAGGTAATATCACTAAACAAAAGGCCTTCCTCCTTTTTTATGATATCGAACATTTGCAGGTAATTCATGGTGATCCTTTCGTCCCAGTTGAACCCTAGCTCGTCTGCAATATAACGAATCGTGCCCTTTTCCCCTTCGATCTCCAGAAAATCCCCATACGGTAATGAGTCGGCCATGAGCTTTCCGGATTTATAAGAAAATGTCTCGCGCTCTTTTTCGTACACCTGGACAGAACGATATCCAAGGCGCTCCAGTATTGTGCGTGTTACGCCAAAATCACTAACAAATACCTCGTATTCGTTTTGGATCTTAAAGGAAGAGTCTTTAAGTGGGGGATTTGTCTTGAGTGTGAGAGAAGACTTGTTTTCTTTGCGGAGCCTCAGCAGCATTCCATTATTGCGAAGATTTTCGCATGAAGTGTCAAACCTTAGGTTATATTCAAACCCCTTATAGAGGCTGACTCCACCATGATCTGTTATGAGCCGGATAATCTGAGATGACGAGGTGAGATGAAATTTGACCTCTATTTCTAACATATTCATTTATCTGTAATCAATTTCATATAAATCCCCTCTATCAAGAGGGGAGGACGCGAAGCGGACGGGGTGTGTTGTATCTTGCGCCTGGCTATATTTCTCAATCCATTTCTCAACAGCAGTTAAAACCCCTTTTAATAGTCATCCCCTTCTCTCTGTTTTTCTTCTTAAGCACACGGCCTCTCTGTCAACCTTAACGATCAGCCTTTAATTATCAAACAATTTTTTAGGCTTCGGATTTATAGTATGTTTTTAGATTCATTTTTAAACCTGCTTATTACACACCCCGTCCGCTTCGCGTCCACCCCTCTTAATAGAGGGGATTTTTAGTATATTCTGTGTCATGAGATACGCAATCTACCAGTTTTCAAAAACCTAAAATGTTACAAAAAAAGATATTTGCCTATATATGAGTCCGTTGATTTAGTCCCAAATAAGCAATTTCTATGAAATTGGGGCTAATAAAATCAGGTAGTTACAGGATCGAAAACCTTGAATTTTGACTAAATCAACAGACTCTTAAATTAAATCTGATAACAATCTGTAATTGTCTATGGCTTTTAGGAAGGACTTACATCTTGGAAGAAAACCCCCTAACAGCGAGGTATGCGGACTCAAGGACGTCGCCATACGAATCCTCCGGCATCAGCCACCGTGACCGAAAACAGGTACAAAGCCGCTGTCCGATTGGTCACCTGATCGATATAGCGATCAGGTGACCAATGGAAGAAGAACCAATACGGAAAAAAAGGAAGAATTCTTTATATATTAAAGGGTTGGCAAAAAGATGGAAGAAGATGAACCAGCATTTTCAAACCGGAGCTTTTATAGCACTTTTAAGTCGGCGCTGACAAGTATAGCCTCTTCATATAACAACTTGATATTATATTGAATGTCTATTATAAAATCCTATACGCAATTTTGATGCGTTAGATTATAGCACTGCTTGTTATAAAACAGGCTCGATGGATTCGTAAATAACGGAGGTCACTATGTCAAAAAACTTAGCCAACATGATGAAACAGGCGCAACAGATGCAATCAAAGATATTCAAAATGCAGGAGGAGATGGGAGAAAAAACCATTTCCGGCTCTGCCGGAGGCGGCATGGTTACAGCGGTTGCCAATGGAAAACACGAAATCGTTTCAATAAAAATTGAGCCAGAGGTCATAAACCCTAATGACAAGGAGATGCTTGAAGATCTGGTAATGGCCGCCGCAAATGACGCCTTGAAAAAGGCGCAAGAGATGGTTTCAGACGCCCTTGGAAAGATTACCGGCGGGCTTAACATACCAGGATTTTAGGTTAATTTGTATATATGAGCGCTTATCCCCCCACATTGCTCCGCCTGATAAAGCATTTTGCGCGCCTGCCGGGTGTTGGAGAAAAAACAGCAACCCGCCTGGCGCTTTATGTCATGCGAATGTCCAGACATAATGCCATGGAATTTGCTCAAAGCATAACAGCGGTAAAAGATAATATCCGCCTTTGCTCCGTATGTTTTGGCCTGACCGATACTGATCCGTGCGCTATCTGCACTGACCCAAACCGGAAAAACGGTGTGGTATGCGCAGTAGAGGAGACCGATGACCTGATGGCGATCGAAACATCAGGGGCGTACAAAGGTAGATATCATGTGCTGCACGGCGCTTTATCGCCAATGGATGGAATCGGCCCTGACTCCCTTAAGATAAATGAACTGGTACACCGCATAAAATCAGAAAATATACAAGAGATAATCCTGGCGAATAACACAGACGTGGAAGGCGATGCCACAGCATCGTATTTGGCAAAAATACTCTTGCCGCTCGGCGTAAAGGTAAGCAGAATAGCCTCTGGCGTGCCAGTAGGGTGCGAACTAAAGTATATAGACCAGGTCACTTTAAAACGTTCAGTAGAAGGAAGGCAAGGTTTGTTTGGATAAAATATTTGAATGCCAGAATTGCGGGACATGCTGTAAGGGGTATGGCGGAATCTTTGTAAAAGACAAAGAAGTGGACGCCATATCATCATACCTGGGGATTCATAAAAAAACTTTTCTTGCCTGGTGTTGTGATCCGGCCGGAAACAATAAATTAATGCTGCGAACCGCTGAAAACGGTTCTTGCATCCTATGGGATAAGGTCTGTACGATACATCCGGTAAAGCCTGTTTTGTGCAGAACATGGCCATATCTCAAGGCTGTTCTGCAGGACCCAAACAATTTGGATGTTATTAAAAACGCATGCCCAGGATTGGCAAAGGGAACAACCTATGATCAGATGGCAGAGGCTGTAAATCTATACCACGCGAACTATTCAGGTGTATAGACTGAAGGCTGAAGGTTTTAGGAATACTTACTACCACGCGAGGTGTTCTGATGGATTTAAAGAGTAAACTCGATGCAGGCAAATTCGTAATTCTTGCAGAAATGGAGCCGCCAAAGGGCGTGGATATTGCCTTGATGGTTGCCAACGCAAAGGCGGTTAAGGGTGACATAGACGCCTTTGTAATACCTGAGATGAGTAATGCGGTTATGCGTATGAGCGCCCTTGGAGGGGCGATTGTTCTAAGACAGACAGGGGTGGAAATAATAATGGAGGTCTGTTGTAGAGACCGAAACCGGCTTGCCCTTCAAGCCGATCTCCTTGCCGCTTATGCCTGCGGAGTCGCTAATGTGCTGGTGACAACAGGAAAAAGCGCGGCATATGGAGATCACCACCAGGCAAAAGAGGTTTATGATATTGAACTGATTGAACTCCTGCACGCCATTCAAAAACTACAGACAGGCAAAGATATGTCAGGGATCGACCTTGTCGGCTCCCCCAGGTTTTTAACAAGCTCAACCGTAAACGCCTCGCTTAAGGGGGACCCCTTAAAAAAGACATTGGAAGATATGGCAAAAATGGCCGAGGCCGGAGTTGAGTTTTTTGTGATCCCTCCCCTCTTTGATCTTGATTCCATCAAAGAGTTCCTCCATGAAGCAGACCTCAAAAAAACAAAAATTATCCCTACAGTATTGCTTTTGAAATCAGTGGGCATGGCCCGCTATATCGAACGCAATATAGAAAATATCAGCATACCAGGCTCATTGATAGAGCGAATTCAACGATCTTCCGACAAACCAAAAGAATGCGTTAATATCGCCGCGGAGATGGCTAATACCTTAAAAAAAGAGGGGTTCAGCGGGGTTGTTTTTTCCACTATAGGCTGGGAGCAAAAGCTCCCGGATATTATAAGGCAAATGGAATATTTGGAAAGATGAATAACAAAAACGCGCTCGAGAAAAATTCCATCTCTGATCGCTCATCAGGGGCAATCGGAGCGGTCATGGTTGTTGGAGGCGGCATTGCCGGCATGCAGGCGGCGCTTGATCTGGCCAACTCAGGATACTATGTGTATCTGGTTGAGAGATCGCCTGCAATTGGCGGTGTCATGGCCCAGCTTGACAAGACCTTTCCCACCAACGACTGTGCGATGTGAATTATCTCGCCCAAACTGGTCGAGGTCGGCCGGCACATTAATATAGAGGTTCTTGCTCTTTCTGAAGTAACCGGAGTTGATGGAGACAAAGGAAACTTCAAAGTAAGAATCAGGAAACATCCTCGCTTTGTTGACACGTCCAAGTGTATCGCCTGTGGCACGTGCGCGGAAAAGTGCCCGGCAAAGGGGCCTGATGCTTATAACCAAAACCTTAAAACGCGAAAGGCCATATACATCCCTTATCCCCAGGCTATTCCTTTTAAATATGTCATAGACCGTGACAGGTGCATATATTTCAAGAAAGGAAGATGCAAGGCCTGCGAAAAGTTTTGTCCTGCCAATGCGATCAGGTTTGATGATAAAGAAGAAAACCTCTCAATACAAGTTGGTTCAATTATTCTTGCGTGCGGGGCTGAGGTCTTTGACCCCTCCGGTCTGGATGATCTCTATCACAGAAAAAGCAACCCGAATGTAGTGACGAGCCTTGAATTTGAAAGGCTATTGAGTTCTTCCGGCCCTACAATGGGTCATCTCCTTCGGCCATCTGATCATCAAAAACCAAAAAAAATAGCCTGGCTGCAATGTGTTGGTTCACGGGACAGAAACAGATGCGGACATAGCTACTGCTCTTCAGTATGCTGTATGTATGCTATCAAGGAGGCCATGATTGCAAAGGAACATGCGCATGGAGAACTCGACTGCGCTATCTTTGCTATGGATATCCGCACCTTTGGCAAGGACTTTGAAAAATATTACATTAGGGCCAAAGAAAAAGCAGGGATTCGTTTTGTAAGATCGCGTATACAAAGCTTAGACGAGGTCAAAGAAACCAAAGAGCTTCAGGTGCGCTATGTAAACGAATCCGGAAGCGTGTGCAAAGAAACTTTTGACATGGTAGTGCTTTCAGTCGGCCTTGCAATACCAGAATCTACTATCGCAACAGCAAGGCTTTTCAACATGGATATGCGCAAAGACGGCTTTGCGGTTACGCATCCTTTTACCCCGGTCTCAACCACGCGCCCTGGGGTGTATGTATGCGGTGTGCTGCAAGGGCCTAAGGATATACCAAGCGCAATCACCGAGGCAAGCGCGGCTGCATGCGCGGCTGGCTCAGGCTTATCGCAGGTTCGCGGAACGCTTATCCGGCATAGGGAAACAGCGGCAGAAGAACGGGATGTTACAGGAGAAGCGCCGCGCATTGGCGTTTTTGTTTGTAACTGCGGCGTCAACATAGCAGGGGTAATTGATGTAGACTCAGTAGCCCAATATGCCGCCGGACTCCCACATGTTGCGTATGTTGGTAAAAACATGTTTACGTGTTCCCAGGACGCACAAGAATTAATGAAAGAGGCCATACTAAACAACCGGCTTAATCGGGTGGTGGTAGCTGCATGCAGTCCCAAAACCCATGAAGAAATCTTTATGAACAACATAAAGGCGTGCGGCCTCAATCGCTATCTCTTTGAGATGGCCAATATCAGAAACCAAAACTCATGGGTTCACGCAAAGTCTCCGGACAAGGCCACTCAAAAGGCAAAAGAACTTGTCCGCATGGCCGTAGCGCGCGCCGCCACGCTAAAACAACTTATTGAAAAACAGATACAAATAAATAAACGCGCATTAGTGATCGGCGGCGGGATAGCCGGAATGCATGCCGCGCTGGGAATCGCAGATCAGGGGTATGAAACTATTATTATTGAAAAAGAGCATAACCTTGGCGGGATGGCGCGACATATACCCAGAACAATCGAGGGGATGGATGTAGGAAAATACCTCGATGAATTAATTGAAAAAGTGACTGCCCACCCAAAAATTCAAGCGCTTACTGAATCTCTTATTGTAGGATTTTCCGGGTATAAAGGCAACTTTACTACCGAGGTCTTGGTTGGCCAGGGAATGTATGAAAGAAAAATCAACCACGGGGTGGTGATAATTGCTACAGGCGCAAAAGAGTATAAGCCAACAGAATATTTATACGGTCAAGACAATCGCGTCACAACGCAAATAGAACTTTCCAGACGTTTGGAAGTAAATAAGGCAAACGGCCTCGATAAGATAGTCATGATCCAGTGCATTGGTTCACGCAATAAGGGAAACCCGAATTGTTCAAGGGTCTGCTGCCAGAGCGCTATAAAAAATGCGCTGCGGATAAAAGAACTCAATCCCAAGTCTGAAATATATATTCTTTATCAAGACATAAGGATGTATGGCTTTCTCGAGGACTACTATACAGAAGCAAGACACAAAGGGATATGCTTTGTCAGCTACGATCCTGCTGATCCGCCTATAGTGGAATCCCTTGAAAAAAAGCTGATCGTGTCTTTTTACGACAACATCTTAAAATTGCGCATTAAAACCAGGGCTGATGCAGTAGTTTTAAGCGCTGGGGTAGCGGCGGAAGACACTCAGGAACTTGCGTCAATACTCAAGCTTGGCCGAAACCCCGAAGGCTTTTTCATGGAAGCACATACAAAGCTACGCCCTGTTGATATGGCGACTGAAGGGATATTTGTATGCGGCACCGCGCATGGCCCAAAACTGATAACCGAGACCATTGCCCAGGCTCTTGCCGCTGCGTCCAGAGCAACCACGTTTCTTTCCCAGCCAGAATTGACGTTGTCTGCTGTTACGGCCACAGTCAATGGAGAGCGATGCGCGGCTTGCCTTATTTGCGTCAGATCGTGTCCATACGGGGCGCCTAAAATCAATAAAGATGGGGTCAGTGAAATCGATATAGCTTTATGCCATGGCTGTGGTATCTGTGCGTCAGAGTGCCCGGCCAAGGCAATTGAACTTAATTGGTATGAAGATATGCAAATTTTGAGCAAGGTAGAGTCCTTCTGGGAGAATCTATGACAGAAACATTGGATCCAGTAATTATCGCGTTTTGCTGTAATTCCTGAGGTTACAGCGCCGCGGACCTGGCAGGTTCGATGAGATTGGAATACTCGCCAAACATTAAGATTGTGCGGGTTCCTTGCACCGGGAAGGTTGATATCCTTTATATACTCCGGGCCTTTGAAAAGGGGGCGGATGGGGTGTATATTGTCGGGTGCATAGAAGGTGATTGCCATTTTAACAAAGGTAATTTCAGGGCGCGTAAGCGCGTAGAGCAGGCCAAGCATATCCTTGACGCTATTGGCGTTGGAGGTGAACGGGTGAGGATGTATAACCTCTCTTCAGGAGAAGGCCCGTTGTTTGCCGAGATAGCAACAGAGATGACCGAGGTGATCCGAGGCCTGGGGCCAAATCCGGTGAGAGGTGGAGGACGACAGTGAGCTGTTTGAGAAGATGATGGCAAAATTAACTACTGAACTTAAAAAGCAGAACAAAAATGCCCAATCTCGCTCGGTTCGTGGACAAAAGCGCAAGGGTGTTTCGTTTCCTGCGTCGCCATTGCACGTAGACATGCCGACTGGCTATGTCGCCACGCTAAACGAGATCAAAGAACGAATTCGTACAGAACGGATTCGTGTTGTGTTTTCAGCCAATGCAGGCATGATCTTAATGTATTGGGAAATTGGGAGAATCATCTTGGTCAGGCAGGAACAGGAGGGATGTGGCGCCAAGGTGATTGATCGTTTATCCGCCGACCTGCGCGAAGCATTCCCTGATATGAAGGGGCTGTCGCCGCGCAATCTGCTGTTCATGCGTTCGCTCGCGGCTACTTATCCCGATGCCGTAATTGTGAAACAGCTTGTTTCACAATTACCCTGGGGGCATATTATTCATCTGCTGCAACGCGTTAATGATCATGACGCGAGAATGTGGACCATATTCAGAAGTTCCTTCTCGAACTTGGCGCAGGGTTCGCGTTTGAAGGAAGATGACCAATGGTAGCTTTGGACTTTTTACAAATCCATAAGAAGTTGATCTAAAAATGAAAGGCATCGTATGATTGTAGCAGCTCAAAAACCTATTGAAGAAATCATAGGGGTTATTAAATCATATAAGCGCATACTAATACTGGGGTGCAATGAATGCGTTACGGTTTGCGAGGCAGGAGGAATGAAGGAAGTTGGAGTTCTTGCCTCTGCATTGC
>JAZDIE010000025.1:0-10206 GCA_043805295.1 Pseudomonadota bacterium | reverse complement strand
GCTTGGGCTGGTTGTCGTTGTGCTCCTTAGAGTGATCGTCCGGCTGCTCCCAAAACCAAACCAAAAAACCTAAACCGGAAATTACTGAGTTTTTTTCGTTTGCCATGTAAAATAACTTTAGAAAGGAAGGAAACATAAATGAAAAAGATAATAATAACAACTATATTACATTTATCTATTGGAGTGATATTGACAATGCCTTCTGGAATCTGCTTTGCGCTTTCGATTAATGATGATTTAATAAAAGCAGCAACAGAAGGCAATGCAAGACTTGTAACACAAGCTATAATGAAAGGGGCTGATGTTAATGCTAAAGGCGATGGAGATTGGACTGCTTTGATGTGGGCGGCAAAACGTGGCCATACAGAAATGGCAAAACTACTAATAGACAATAAGGCTGATGTTAATGTTAAAGATAATGAGAATAGGACTGCTTTGATTACCGCGATAGAGGCTGGCAATACCGAAATAGTAAAACTACTAATAAAAAACAAGGCTGATGTTAATGTAAAGGATAATGTTAATGTGAAAGTTTATGAAAACGGAACTGCTTTGATTACGGCGATAGGGCGAGTCGATACCGAAATAGTAAAACTACTAATAAAAAACAAGGCTGATATTAATGCTAAAAACAATGAGGGTAGGACTGCTTTGATGGCAGCAGCAGGGAGCGGCAATACCGAAATAGTAAAACTACTAATAAAAAACAAGGCTGATGTTAATGCTAAAGACAATGAAAATGGGACTGCTTTGATGGAGGCGGCAGGGAGCGGCAATATAGACATAGTAAAACTACTAATAAAAAATAAGGCTGATGTTAATACTAAAACTATTGGAGGTTGGACTGCTTTGATGTCAGCGGTAGTAATGCTAAATATAGACATAGTAAAACTACTAATAGAAAATAACGCTGATGTTAATACTAAAGCGGATAAACGTGGGACTGCTTTGATGGAGGCAACAAAGGTTGGCCATATAGACATAGTAAAACTACTAATAGAAAATAAGGCTGATGTTAACGTTAAAGATAATATGGGTCGAACTGCTTGGATGTGGGCGGCAAAGTATGGCTATATAGACATAGAAAAACTACTAATAGAAAACGAGACTGATGTTAATGCTAAAGATGATGAGGGTCGGACTGCTTTGATGGCGGCGGCATGGGAAGGCTATACAAAAACAGTAAAAATACTAATAGAAAATAAGGCTGATGTTAACGTTAAAGATAATGAGAATAGGACTGCTTTGATAATGGCGGCGGCATGGGAAGGCCATACAGAAATAGCAAAACTACTAATAGACAATAAGGCTGATGTTAATGCTAAAAATAATGAGAATGAAACTGCTTTGATGGCGGCGGCATGGGAAGGCTATACAGAAACAGTAAAAATACTAATAGAAAATAAGGCTGATGTTAATGCTAAAAATAATAAAGGTGTGACTGTTTTGATAGCGATAGCAAGGATTTGCAATATTGAGTTTATAGAAACGATAAAAATACTAATGGACAATAATGCTGATGTTAATGCAAAAGACAATAAAGGTGAAACTGCTTTGATGTGGGCGGCAAAGCTTGGCCATGGAGAAACGGTAAAACTACTATTAGATAATAAGGCTGATGTTAATGCTAAAAACAATAAAGGCGAGACTGCTTTGATGTGGGCGGCGGCAAGTTATGACAATACAGAAATAGTAGAACTACTAATAGACAATAAGGCTGATGTTAATGCTAAAAATAATGAGAATAAGACTGTTTTGAGAATTGCAGAAGAGGCTGGCAATACAAAATTTGCAAAACTACTAAAAAAGGCTGGCTCTATCTGACAGGATATAAGGATGTCTTCACAGGATAGATCGTTGGATATGACATAGCTCCCAATGGGCAATACGGGACGCTCTTTATTAATTTAACTAATCTTGGCATAAGAATTATGGTGGCAAGCGCTGATTTTGAACAATAACAACAGGAGAGATAAGAGATGCCGCTTCCCTCGCTCACATGAACAACCGGCATTTCCCTCTCAATAAGGGCCAGAGCAAAGGCTTCAAATAAAAGCGTGAATTCGCTGTCAGAACGTGCCCAAGGAACACTTGCCTTCAAAACTTCCCCTCCTGCTGTTTTTACAGGGGGCATATCACAATGAAAAGAACATGGATGTTCAAAAAAGTTCAGACGTTGCCACTTGCGTGCTACCGTATCATGTACTGGACACAGAGTCCCTGATTCGTTAGTGAAGCGCGAACCAGGTTTGAACACAATATGAAGATGGAGTTCTTTTTGCCCGGCTTCTTTAGAAGCAGCAAATACAATCTCGTTGATTTGTCATAGTTCCTGGAGACCGAGTGACATACTGAATAAAATTTCACTGTTCATGATCGTCCTATGCCATTACCCACTACAAATCACATAGAATCGATTTGATTTTTGATTTTGATTTGTTATGAGGCAATTCGGACGCGGCAAATGCCCTTGCCTTCGGCTAGTATTTTTGTTAGTATTTTTCTGTTAACTCTTGGGCTAAGCCCCCTGCTATGCAGAGGGAGAATGGCAAATGAAAAAAGCCTATCACAAACACGGTTTGGGAGTGCAAATATCACATTGTTTGGATTCTTAAGAATAGAAGATAAGGTTGTATATAGAAAGCTGAGGTGAGATATCGGCAGTATTTTGAGAAAGCTATGTGAGCTATAAAATTGATATGTTTTTCCATGCTAGCCTATATATTTCGCTTACGATATTCATACTTGGAATCTTTTACAAGGGATTCTCCTGGTTTAGTAATTCCTTTGACGGATATAAAGCGCCAACAGCAACCAGAATTGCTACGGCAATCAAAGGAATCTTTGCTACTATATGTAGCTTAAAAATCTTGCCCCTGCTAAGGGTCTTTATTTTTGATGTTCTTTTTCAGGTTCGCATACTACGCGAGAGCCGCCTGCGATGGGCTGCCCACATGTGCATCTATGCCGGTTTTTCCTTCCTCCTTTTCATGCACGCACTTGACGGGTATGTTTCCAAAAATCTGTTTCATAATTACTACTCTACACTGAATCCATTCCTGTTTTTGCGTAATTTTTTCTTTCTTATGGTTTTGGTGGGATTGGCGATTGCGGTGGCCCGCAGATTTGTACAAAAGCCGCCTCGCGTCATAACCAATTCCATGGATATTTATGCGCTAATCATTATTTTTGTCATCATGGTGTCAGGCGTATTGCTGGAAGGGACAAAAATCGTTTCCCGCAGCTCATTTCAGGATATGGTGGACAACTGGGCTGGAATAAACAACGCAAAAGATGTTGTTGCATTGGAAAGTTACTGGATTGAGAACTTTGGGCTGGCATCTACAAATGTGCAAAGACCGTTTCAACAATCAATGCTTGACGCGGGAGCACAAGTTCATAGCATGAACTGCGCTGAATGCCATTCCCGTTCCAGTTGGGCGTTCATAAGCTACGGAATAGCAAAGGCAATGCAGCCAGTTGGGGCTGGCCTTGACGCAATGGGTATTCCAAAACTACTATGGTATATCCACTTCCTGTTGTGCTTTATTGGTCTTGCGTATCTCCCCTTCAGCAAGATGTTCCATATGTTTGTCACCCCGTTAAGCCTCCTTGCCAATGCCGTGATGGATAAGGCGATATCCGACCCATCAAATATAGCTGTCAAACAAATGATGGAACTTGATGCATGCACACACTGTGGCGCTTGCAGCGAGAGATGTTCTGTGGGAATTACGTGCGGTCTATTAGAAAATACCAACATCTTACCTGCTGAAAAGATCTCGGCAATACGAGCGCTCGCATCCGGCAAAAAATTTGAAGAATCTCAGGTGCGGGCGATTCAGGAGGGGCTTGTGTTATGCACTAATTGCACTAAATGCACTCTGGTCTGCCCATCTGGTATAAACCTGCACGAGTTGTGGTTTTCTGTGCGAAAAGCAGTTCTTTTAAAAGGTCACGCAGAACCTCTGCTACTTTCTGTGCTGTCGTATCCATATGGATTGATAACGGAAAGACTGTCTGATTATACAGATGTCATTGATCGCGCAAGACAGGCTATGAATGATTCATGCAGGCCAATTGATGAGACACGGCTGATTGACCTTGAAGATGGATGGAGCAAAGGGCTTAAAGAAGGCTTAAGCGGATCAAGTCAGGGGGAAACGTTTTCATACTGCTTTACCTGTAAGACATGCACCTTGTCATGTCCTGTTGTAAAGGCGTTTGACGGAAATATCGAGGCGCTTGGTCTGCTTCCCCATCAAATAATGCACGCAAGCCAAATAGGCCTTAGTGATCTGGTTTTTTCTTCTCAGATGCTTTGGGCCTGCCTTGGGTGTTACCAATGTCAGGAAAATTGCCCTCAAGGGGCGCATGTTACCGACATTTTTTTTACACTAAAGAATATGGCCATGAAACAAGTAAGGGGCAGGTAATTATTTACTATGAACTATGCGATCTTTCGTTGCTGTCCAACATCAGGGTTCTTGAAGCAATACGAGACATCGACTGACGCGGTCTTGAATAAGCTTGATGTTGACTTTGTTGAAATCAAAGAATTTGGTTGTTGCGGCTATCCTTTAAGAAATATATCCCTTGAGGCATATGCGCTTTGTTCTGCGCGCAATCTTGCAATTGCCAGGCAACGGCAAGTGAATTTGCTCACAGTATGCGACTGTTGCTATGGCGCCATGAAGCACGTGCAACAAATCTTAAAAGAAGACACATCACTGCGCAATAAAATTGACGTCTCACTCAGTGCAGAAGGGCTTTATTATGATGACGATGTTAAAGTAAAACATTTTCTGGAGTTTCTTTATGAAGAGATTGGTCTGGAAAAGTTAAAGGTAAAGATAACCAAAAGGTTTGATGGATTAAAGATTGCCGCACACTATGGATGCCATATCCTGCGTCCACGAACGATTGTCAAATTTGACGATCCCTTCAATCCCTCCAAGTTTGACGAGTTGGTTGAGGTAACAGGCGCACAGAGTATCTTGTGGACCACCAAGCTTGAGTGTTGCGGCGCTTCTTTGCTTGGATCAGACACTGACCTAGCTAAAAAACTGGCCAAAAATAAAATTAATGATGCAAAGACATCTGGAGCTGACTATCTATGTGTTACATGCGTCTACTGCCAACTCCAGTTTGATCAGACTCAAGAAATTATCCCTTCTATACTTTTTACGCAACTTTTAGGTCTTTGCCTTGGAATTGATGGCAATGTGCTGGGGGTGAATATCCCCGCTTGCGCCAGCTCTTAGTATGACAGGAGGCGTGACTGTAACATCCACTACTGTTGAGGCCATATCTCCTTCAAGTCTTCCGCAATCAAGAATCATATCCGCCTGTTCTACAATCTTAGGGTTTAGCCCTGCTATTGACGAACACGGCGGCTCGCCTGCTATATTAGCGCTGGTGCCTGTCAGTGGTTTTCCAAGAGCCATGATAATGCCTCTTGCCACAGGGTGTTCAACAAGGCGGATACCGATTTTCCCTCTCCCTGATGTAAGCCGTGTTGGGAGAATGCCAGATGCGTGGAAAACCAGCGTAATTTTGCCGGGCCAGTACTTGTCAATCAAATCCTTTGCGCAATCAGGGACGCATTTTACCAGGGGATAAAGCTCGTCAATGCTGGCTATAAGTATTAATAGCGGTTTTTCGTGGTCGCGGCGCTTTATGCCATATACCTTTTTAATAGCTGTTTCAGAGAATGCGTCTGCTCCAAGGCCATAAAACGCGCGTGTAGGAAAAACAATAACCTTGTCTTCAGAAAGAACTTTGGCAGCCATTGTAATAGCCTGATCAATGTTAGACTGATTGACAGATACGATCTCACCCACGTTTTTTCATCTCTGATGCGGTTTTTGCGACTTTTTTAGCCAAGGTTATTTTATACTCCGCAAGCCGCGCCGCTGTATTTTCGTCATATAACGATATGATCTGAGCTGCCAGGACTCCCGCGTTTCTTGCCCCTGCCTCTCCCACAGCCATGGTTGCGACAGGTATTCCAGCCGGCATCTGGACAGTGGACAATAGGGCGTCCAGACCTTTCAGGGAGGACGAATCTATAGGAACGCCTATGACAGGCAAAGTAGTATGCGCGGCAATAGCGCCTGCAAGATGCGCGGCTGAGCCTGCCCCTGCTATTATCACCTTTAGTCCCCGGCTGCGCGCGTTTTTAGCATAACTCCTGGCCAGCTCCGGAGAGCGGTGGGCTGAGGCAACAGTCATTTCATAAGGTATCTGGAATTCCTTAAGCGCGGCAGCGGCGTTTTCCATAACGCCTTGGTCTGAAGCGCTTCCCATCACGATCCCGACTTGCGGAGGTCGTGCCACTTCCGCATGGACAAGACCCTTGCCGCCTATATCGCGACGATAGTACGCCCCTTGCCATTTTATCTTGGATACCGCGGAATACGCCTTGGTCATGGCATCTTTAATGCCGTCTCCCAGTGCGGTCACGCCCAGCACTCGGCCTCCATTTGTAACCACTTGTTTTCCATCCAGGGCAGTCCCTGCATGAAAGACCATGACATCCTGCATTTTTGAGGCTGAGTCAAGACCGGTTATCAAATCGCCTTTTTTGTAAGCGCCAGGATACCCTTGCGCAGTCATTACCACGCAAAGGGCGGATCTCTTATCCCATTGCATAGTCAATTCAGAGAGGCGTCCGTCAATCACGGCATCTATTGTCTCTACCAGGTCTGTCCTCATGCGCGCTAAAATAGGCTGCGCCTCTGGATCTCCAAACCGCACGTTGAATTCAAGTACGCTCGCTTTTTTATCCTGCACCATAAGGCCTGCGTATAAAAGCCCTTTATATGGAGAGCCTTCCTTGTCCATTGCCTTGACTATCGGGGTCATTATATTGTCCATAATTTTTTGCTGAAGGACGCTGTCTATGACCGGAGCAGGGGAATATGCGCCCATGCCGCCGGTGTTCGGGCCTTTATCATTATCATGGATTGTCTTGTGATCCTTAGACGCCGGAAGTGGTAGGACTGTCAAGCCGTCAGTGATCGCCATAAACGAGACCTCCTCGCCTGTAAGCAGGTCTTCAACCACCAGTTTGTCCCCCTCTTTGCCAAATGCCTTTTTCACCATTATCTCATTGATGGCATCTATTGCTTCCTGTTCAGTGCGGCATACAAACACACCTTTCCCTGCTGCGAGACCATCTGCCTTTACTACAAGAGGCGCTTTTTTTCTTTTTACGTATGCAGCCGCCTTTTGAGGGTCTTCGAACACCCGATAATCTGCTGTAGGTATGCCATATTTTTTCATTATAGACTTGGCAAACGATTTGCTTCCTTCAAGCCTGGCAGCTTTTATACTTGGGCCGAATATCCTTAGATTGTTTTTTTCAAACAGGTCTACAATCCCGGCAACCAGGGGAAGCTCAGGCCCGACCACCGTAAGATCGATCTCTTCCTTTTTTGCAAACAAAAATAGTCCTTCAATATCTTCCGCGTTGATCGGAACAGGTGTCGCAAGCCTTGCAATCCCCGCGTTGCCAGGCGCGCAGAATATTTTTTTTACTCTGGGACTTTGTGAAATCTTCCAGACAAGGGCATGTTCACGTCCTCCTCCACCGATTACCAATATATTCATGATGAGCCCCTCCTTTAATGCTGATTGCTGGAAATTGTGCCGCTCTATTTACTCTTGACACCCCTTTTAAGCAATAGTGTAATGGCATATTTTCGGCTATAGTATGCAATTGGCATGCTTATACCTGAGCTATATATATACCTAAATTCGTAGATGATTTTGTACACTACAAAAAGCAGATAAGTCAATAAATCCTAATAAATGAAGTTAAAGGACGGCCATTGATAAAGATTGGACAGGTATATAGCATCTAGGTATTCTTTCTTTGACTTTGGACTCATAATAGAGCCTCTTGCAGAAACAACCTTTCAGTTAGATTTATTATGAGGCAATTCGCGGTAGCAATTGGCTTCTTGACAGCAAGCCATAACTAAACTAGATTCTATATCTCCTATTATAGAAATAGTACCGCTGAATAGCGCGGCATTATCGAGGAGGGAATTAATTATGTTTGGAATCGGATGGATGGAATTGGTGCTCATATTGATTATTGTTCTGGTTATTTTTGGAGCAGGAAGGTTGCCAGAAATAGGAAGCGGCTTCGGAAAGGCCATTAAAAATTTTAAGAAATCAATAAAGGATGTGGAAGATACGCCTACTGAGCAAGATAAAGCAAAATTAGAGGAAGGGGAAAAATGAGGTCATACCCTTCCTTTTTTAGAAGGGAATGTCACTTAGCCCTCCTCCCTGGTTATTAGAAGGCCCGTTCGGGTTAGATGATGATGTTTCCTTTCGACCCTGCTCAAGGGATTCCTCCGGGATAAATTCTTGTTGTCCTTTAACGCCCAACATTTGCATAGCCATAGCCACAATCTCTTTTGTCTGGCGTTTATTCCCTTCCGCATCCTCCCAATCCTTTGTCTGGATACGGCCTTCTATGTATACGCTTTTACCCTTGGTCAGGTATTTTCCGCATATTTCTGCCAGTTTATCCCATGCTACAATACGATGCCACTCAGTCCGCGTTTCTTTTTCGCCGTTTTTGTTTGTCCACTTATCTGTGGTGGCCAGGCTTAAATTTGCGACAGCGGTTCCGCTCGCAGTATAACGGATTTCAGGATCCTTTCCCAAATTGCCAATAAGTATAACCTTATTTACACTTGCCATTGCTATCTCCTTGTAAATTAGATAATCCCGCCAATAATTGCTTCGCGGCATATTGGATCTCCCCACGACACATTGCACACTCTTCGTATGGATCCCCACCAGATGCCGGAAGCTCTGACAAGTCTTTAACAAATTCTCTGAGTAATTTTATTTCTTCAATTGTTCCCATTACTGCTTAATGCTTCTCCTTTCGTGACATTTTTTGCATAACGGCTGTAACCGACCAGGGGGTGGCAACAGCCGTTTGCGAATTTCGTCTATCAGTCCATCCCAATCTATTCCGTCAACATGGTGTACTTCTATTTTTACCTCCTTGCCCTTGGCCTTACTTTGTTTAATCCCACAATCCTCACAACAATAGCCGGATCGTTTCAGCGCTGTCGCTCTCTCCCTCGACCTCAGCCAGATATTTTGTCGGATCGCTGATCTGATCGCACTGTTCGGCGTGTAGTCTGTCCGTTTTTTTGCCATTGCTACCCTCCTTTTCAATCGTTTCAAAAAGCTGTTCTGCCCTCTTTATTTCTTCAATAGCCATTAAACCCCTCCTCAGTCTGTTCAATTTTTTCCTGCAAATAATTTCCGACTTTTATTAATTTTACCTGTTCTTTCCAGATTCCGGTTCGCCGGTGAAACTCTATAAATAAAATCGCGTCTCTGTGCGGCGGCATTTCAGATTTTGCGCGTCGAATCAGCATCACACAATCCGATTCCTGCGCGATGAACGAACTATCACGCAGGGAGTTGTAGCTCAGTTCTTGATCAGGAGCGGTTTTTGTGATGTGGCAGAGCAAAACAATCACCACCGAATTTTGAACGGCGAAAGATTTCAATCTACGCACGTAAGATCCTATTTCTAAAGAAGAATTTTTGACCTTAGCCATATCAAATAAAAAATGCAGGTGATCTATAAAAATAAATTTTATCCCAAATTTTTCCACTCCTTCCAAAACTCGTTCCTCAAACCAGTCTATTTTGCGAGCGTGTAATTCCTGCGGCACAAAAAACAGGGGGGCCGGTTGTTCAAACTGATTCAAAAATTGCCATGGCGGAACCTCGTACGAAAAATATAGGCATTTTTGGCCGGCGTCGGCAAGATTTTTTAGCAAAGTTTGTGCCAGCAGCGTTTTCCCGTTTTTTGTTGGGCCGGATAAAACAATCAGCTCCCCAGGCGCAAACCCGTCAATCAACGCGATAGTTTTAGGCAGTTCTGGGGCAAATTTAATAGTAGCAATGTCCAAATTCTTGGCTTTTAGGGTGTGATACAAAACGTGCGAGGGGACAATCTTGTCTTGTCCTTCGTATTCGATCAGTTCAGGTTTTGTTTTTGGTTTGCTGTTTATCATAGTCAAAAGCCTCCAGGTCAGTCAGGGTTTTCCAATATTCCTTTTTTCCTATCGCCACCAGTGATTGCGCTAGGGTCTCTAAAACTGGATATTTTTTAGCCAGAGTTTCAACGTAGAAGATATCTTTAGCTAAATCTTCCAA
>JAZDIE010000024.1:0-3524 GCA_043805295.1 Pseudomonadota bacterium | reverse complement strand
AAACGGGCTAAACGCGTGTAATCAGCTACAAACTAATTTGTCAAATGTGTAGACCTGACCTTGCCTAGCTTGCCTAGTACACTTAAAATGGCCAAAGTCGAGATAAATACTTAATTGGTATAATTGTCAATTATAAAGAATTGACCCCTTTGATCTTGTCGGTCAGTACGGCTACAATTGATCTTCGGGCAGCCCCAATTCCTTTCTAATTTCCTCCATTTTCTCGGCAGTCTGCGATATTTCCTGCCACTTAGATTCAAGACGGTCCTTTGAATCTTTTGCCCTTTTAAAGAGAACGTCTGGCGATACTGACAATTCCAGAATCCTGAGGACTTCAACCTGATCCGACTTAGGAACGACCTTTTCGTCTAATGCGTACAATTTTGCATTATTCATTTGAAGCTTTCCAAGCAATGGTCCAATCTCAGCCATTATCTTAACCCCTTTGGACAATGCACCCGTAATATCAAAGACCGCTCCGGCAGAAGGCCATCCCCCGACGGCTTTTCCAAACCTCCTGATCCATGTAGTTGGCCCGATGACTGGCATGGTAAGCGGCATCTCCCATGCTTTACAGAATTCAGTGATTTTGATCGGATCAACACCCGGGCCCTTAGCAACCCTCAGGCATTCTAATGCAAGGATGTGACTCCTATAATCCCTGGCAACTCTGTCAAACTCGTCCAGCATACCCCTCCACATCGGCACGAGCACTGTCGCATAATATGCTCGTTGAGCAGCACTTGGTTTTTTACTCATATTTTCTCTCCTTTCAAAACTTTTGAATCGCCCCTGAAACAAATGTCCGCTTCTCACATGGCAACGGTTAAAACATATAAAATAGGTGAGCCCCAACCATTGGATGGCCTTGGACAGATTTGCATCCCGGGTACGAATCAGAAGATGATAATGTTATGTTGAGCTCAACATACAATGCGTAGGCATGGAGCAAATATCCATATCGTTCCTTCGTCCTTTTAAGAAGCCTTTTGAATTCTTCCCTGTCTTTGTTATCCCAGAATATCCACTCTCTCTCGTTGCCCCTTGAGGTGACATGATAAAATGCACCCTCATATTCTATCCTCAACTGGCGTGCCATATACCCAAGATAACATTATCATCACTTTTTGTAAAATGTATATTTTAGGTTTGACCCCCACACTTTAATGTGTGCAGGCACGAACACTTTATCTCCTGCCAAAAGAATGTTCGGGTTCTTGCGCTCCTGCTTTAACTGCTGGTTGTTGGGATGGTTCCAGACCGTCTCCCAGAAGAGCCCATGCTTGAATGCAATACTCTCAATACAATCACCCTGTTTAACGATGTAATCAGGCATAGCCCCTCTCACTTAAAAAGTTACGCCATGACTTTCATTTTGTCGTATAAAAATTCAGGCGCCATATCCGCCCCGTTATCCCACACAATGGTTTCCAGGTCTGGATCAACCTTGAAAGCCTTGAACTTATCCAAATCTCTAAGTGGCTCAAAAACCTCCCCATAAAGTTCATCTTTTAAGTCTACTTCTCCGATAGCGCCATCGTTGAAGCGAAGCCATATTAAATAATCATGCAAATATCTTGCTTCTTTGATATGTAGTAACATTTCTCACTCCAATGGTTCTATTCTTTTCGAAGGCTTATTTTCCTCAGCCAATTTCCAATCATTCAACAATTCTTCCTTATGCATTTCCCGCCATTCCTGCACCATATTTAAAGCACGTCTCGACATATTTCCCATAACTCTTCCCCTCTCAATTTCAACAACAATCTCATCCTCTCCATATCTTGCATGAAAATGTGGAGGAACATGATCTCGCCAGTATATATAAATAATTATACCGAAAAATCTGCTAATTATCGGCATACCATCACACCTTCTCCCATGCATCCTTATCCAAATTCGGGAAAGTAATCTTACACGTTCCGGGATCAATTACATCCACCCGGGCGAAGCCTTTTTCATCCAATTTTCCTTCGGCGATCTTGCCGTCGGGAAACTCAATCCTATATCTTTCTCCTGGAACAGGATTGTCTTCCTCATCCACAAGCTCAATCTCGATCCAGCTTTTCTTCTCCTTCTCCTCTTCCTCTGCCGATTCTTTATGTCTTTGCTCCTGATAGCTTATATCCTTGCCAGGAACTGCATCAGCAGCAATCGCTGCTAAAATAGGAACTGCTGCTGGCACTGCGTTGCCTGCTATCCCTGCAAGGGGTGCACCGCCACTGTTTATCATCACCATAGGGCCTGTAATAAAGACACCACCAGAGTTGAGGGTAATGAAGCTACCACCCACCTTGACGGTCAAACCGAGCATCCCTTCTATTATAACATTCATCCCTTTTACATAGTAGTCCTGGGCGACCTGCTCGCTATGGTTTGCTTTGAATCGCGCGAGGGGGTCGCACCTTGACTTTAGACATTAGACAACTCCTTTTTTATCCTGTCAACTATCTTCCCAAGCTTCCTGTTCTTCTCTATCTCCTTTGAAAACCTCTCGTGCATCTTAGCCGCCGCAGAATAGCTTATCCCGCCGAGCATTTCACCTATCTGCCTGTTTGTTAATCCTGTCTTCCTTTTTAAAAAATAACCCGTTATTTTTCTTGCTTCTGACGACTTGTTTTGAAGTAAATCGATTTTTGTTGTTTTGTAATGTCGGGCAATGGCGTCAATTATATCTTCTGAATCATAGACCACGGACAGTGATTTTTTGCTTAATATCTCCTTTTCGTTCAGGCGTTCACTCTTTATTTTCTTTAAGTTATCTTTTATAAAACTTTGTCTTCCAAGTATTATTCCGCCATATACATTCACAAAAGGGCTTTCCTGTTCTGCGCCGATTGCGTTTTCCACATATTCCCTGTATTTTCTTCGGGCTTCCTTTATATTATCAGACAGCATCGCAAGTATAAGCCCCTGTTCTGCTACAGGGTCTTTTTTGTCGGTGATGTAGGATAGGTAGCTGCTGTATGGATAATCTTCGGGTTTTTCTGTTATCTTTGCCCTTACGGGATTAAGGTGAATGTATCTGCTAAGTTCTGTCAGGTAGTTGTCTTTGTCTATTAATATGCCCTTGTATCTGCCCTGAAATAAGTGCCCGCTTCGTTTATGTTTTGTGTTTGTATATGCCGTGTATGAGCTGTTTATGTAGTGCATGGTTTTTTTAAGGTTTGCTTCCGGTGTCTCTATTATCAGGTGGTAATGGTTTGTCATAAGTACATAGCTGTGTATCTGTATTGTATATTTCTCTTTTGCCTTTGCTATGTATTCAAGGAACTTTTCGTAATCGGTTTTTGTGAAGTAGATTTTTCTGCGTTCGTTTCCTCTTGATGTAATATGATAAAAAGCGTCTTCGTATTCTATTCTTAACTGTCTTGCCATCAAAGTGTTATTTTTGACATTATTCCACCCCAAAAAGGGCATTATTATTCAGAATAGGATAACCTTAATTTACCCGTATACTGGCCTTTATAAAGCAAGCAGTCGCCTTATAAGTCTTTATATTAAAGGGGTCTTTGTCTTTGGTC
>JAZDIE010000023.1:0-14605 GCA_043805295.1 Pseudomonadota bacterium | reverse complement strand
TTGATTTATTCCTTCCTTTGGTGGTTATTGAGATGATTCCATACCTCGGATAATGTGCTACTATTGCGCAGTAATCGAGCAAGTTCTTTAAGTTTCGGATTGTAGTGTACGCTTATTCTTCGATCCATTTTCAGCCTTACTTTTTACACACCCCGTCCGCTTCGCGTCCACCCCTCTTGTTAGAGGGGACTTAGCGAAAATAACATTACAGGTCAAAAACTTACGCTGTAGTATTGTTTTGAATGCAACTTAAAATCAGTCAAACAGCTTTTTAAAATCCCCTCTAATAAGAGGGGTGGACGCGAAGCGGACGGGGTGTGTATCTTATTATCAAGTTGCTTCTATTTTTTTCCGATAAATATATAGTATAGGAATTCCTATTTTAAATAACTTTAGGCACTTTAAACTTTAGTTCACTTTAGGCACTTAATAGTAGGGAGGCTTGTTATGTAATGAGCGACAATGGCCAAAAAATTTGTATATGCCCATCATGCAAGAGCAGGTACCAGGTCAATGCAGGGATTGAAGGGAAGTCTGTTTCGTGTAGAAAATGCGGCGTATGTTTTGTGGTCCAGTCAATCGTTAAGGCGGCATGGTCTGAGGAACTGAAGTTTGGAGAGATCGCTATCAGAGAAGGTCTTGTAAGGTACGAAGATATAAAGCTTGCCCTTAAGAAGCAGAAAGAAAGATTTGCTGAAACAAACTCTGTAGTGCCTATTGGAGAAATACTGGTTGAAATGGGGATACTCAAAAAGGCTGATCAGGAGTTGATTTTGGCGAGGCAGCGGGAACTTAAAGAACAACGAGACAAAAAAGATAGCAACCTAAAGGAACGGGAGGCTGTTAGCGGCGATACGATACATGGAGAGGATTTTGATGTCGTGATTACGGAAGACAGGCTCAATGTGTATTTGCTTCCCAGGGAAGAGTCGTTGAGCCATTTGTCTTCTGATGTGATTAAGGCGTTCCTGATAGATCATGGGGTCAAGTATGGAATAATCGACGACGCTAACATAAGCGGGTATCTTAAAAGCGAAACAACCGGCGGTATGGCTTTGCGGGTTGCAAGAGGAAAAACGCCTGTAGACGGAAAAAACGGCAGGATAAAATATCATTTCGAGGCAGGGCATAGAAAAACCGGCAAGCTTATGGAGAGCGGAGGCATGGATTTTCGCGACAGGGGGGGAATTGCTTACATGCACAAGGGAGATCTGATTGCAGAGGGGATTCAGGGTGAGTACGGCGCTCCTGGATTAGATGTCTTTGGTCTTTCTGTTTCCCCTGCTTCACCGGAACTTCCTGTAATCAGATGCGGATCAGGTGCCGAGCCATCCAAAGACGGAATGCTTGCGTTTGCAACCATTGATGGCCGTCCAGAGATATCTGTTGATGGAAAACTCTATGTTTTCCCTGAGCTTAAGATAGATGGTGATGTGGGGATAGAAACAGGACATATTGATTTTGATGGTTCTATAGAAGTGAACGGCGCAATTCAGGATGGATTTCATGTAAAGGGCGGTCGGTTATCGGCTCATGAGGTGTTGAGAGGAGAAATAGATGTAGCCAGTGATGTCGTTATACAGGGAGGAATTATTGGCGCAAAGATCAAAGCAAATGGTATGGTAAAAGCCTTATATGTCAGAGAATCGCAAATAGAAGCTATAGGCGATGTCCTGGTTGAGAGGGAGATTGTTGATTCCCGGATTATAACAAGCGGATCATGCATCGCCAAGCAAGGAAAGATAATTTCTTCAATAATTTCAGCTAAGAAGGGGATTGAGGCGCTTGAGATCGGTTCTGAGACATCCAAGGGGTGCGCTTTGGTTGTTGGAATTGATGAAAGGATAAGGGATGAGGTCGACAGCCTGAAATTAAAGGTTGAAACCAACAAAAAAAAGTTAGAGCGGTGTTACAATATTCCTGTTGAAAAAATTAGATTGAGACATAATAAAACTCAAAACAAAATAGGAGAATTGGTGTCTCTTCAGGATCGTACAACGCAGAAGAAGCAGAAGTTGATTAAAGGTATTGTTGAATTGGTCAAGTCAGGAGCAAGAGAACACCTTGCCCAAGCAAAATCGATAATGGATAAGTTGGATAAAAGTATACGGGGGATTTCGCCGGTTATTGAGAAACTCTTTGAACAGGAAGCCAAGCTTGTTAATAAGATCAAGGAATTAGAAGATAAAGCCGAAGCCTATAAAAAAGAGGTTGAACAGTTATATGCAGACATTGAAGCGCTTTGCGCGTGGTCTGTCCAGGAAGCGAGCATCCCTGTAGTAAAAGTATATGGCACAATATTCGCCGAGACCAGCATAAAGAGTATTCATTCGTCTCTTACGCTTGTTGACAATGATCAGCATGTGAATCTTACTGAAGTGAGGAAGGCTTTGGAGGGCGGAAAAACCGAGTGGGTAATAATGGCATTGCCGCTGAAATAGGGGTGGATTCGTAAAAAGTCCATCTGCTGCGTTGCGCTTCGTCGTGGAAGAACTCATCGTACAGGAAGTAGGGGCGAAAAATTTTTCGCCCCTACAACTCCAACTCGCGCGCCTTGCATCTGGAGCTTTTTACGAATCCATCAATAAAGTAATTTGACATGACCGTATTCGTATTATATCTATTTTAGAAAGACTTAAGGAGGCTTAAGTTGGAAGACTTTGCCAAGCAGGAACAATTGGTTGACCAGTACGTAGAACAAGGTAATGTGCAGGCTGCCGTGCGTCTTTTATACGACTTGATAGTGCAGTATGCGCGCAGCAAGAATTTTACCAAGGCGGAAGGCTTGCGTGAAAAACTTTTTGATGTAGACAGCATGGCCTTACAGGAGATAATAAAATCAGGAGAAATCATAGAACAGGAAAAGAATGAGTCCATAGGTAAAGACCATTTGCAGGTATGGCAGGATTTGTATAATTCTCTGAGTACCGATGAGGGGAATGCCTTATACTATGCCATGAAAGAATCTGTGTATGAACTTGACCAAACGGTTTTCAGACAAGGCGAAGTCAGGCCGAATCTCTATTTTGTTGATGAAGGAGAGCTGAAGATTGTCTATGGAGAAGGAGACAGGGAGACGCTTATTACAACTCTTGCCTCTGGAGATATAATTGGAGAAGAAGGGTTTTTTTCAAATTCTGTTTGTACTGTTTCTATGATAACGCTTTCCCATGCCAGGCTGAGGCTTCTTGAGAAAGAGATTTTGAAAAAATGGGGGAATGATTTTCCGGCCATTGAGTGCAAATTGCATGAATATTGCCGCGGCAGGCAAAAACTCAGCGACCTCTTGAAAAAAAATCGTCATGACCGAAGGGGACAAAACAGGATTATTGTCTCATGGATGGGTATAATTCAATTATTAAATCCAGGGGGCGTTTCAACCGGCAAGGCGTTTAAAGGCGAATTGCTGGATATTTCCATAGGTGGATTGTCGTTTACAATCAGGATATTGCAAAAAGAGGCTGCAAGGCTTCTCATGGGGCGGAGATTGAGCGTTAAATTCGATATTCCTCATGTCGAAGAAGAACCCGCTGTTGAGGTCAGTCAAGCTGGAACAGTTGTGGGTGTTAGGCTGCACATGTACGGAGACTATTCCATACATGTCAAATTTGATACGTTGTTTAGCAAACAAGTATTAGAAGACCTAATGTTAGCCTCAAAAAGAGAACAAGAGAATAATTCTACTCTGCTTTAGCAGGGCAACAGGAGAAGGAAAATGGCAGAATTGACTGGTCCGACTAATGTAACTAGAGGCGGAGATCATAGCAGCGAAGCAGATCTTCAAAAGAAAAGGATAATGCCTAAGGAAAAGTCGAGAATCGGAGACCTTATGCTGCGAAGCGGTTACATAGACGAGGAACAGCTAACCCAGGCGCTCCAGCGGCAGCAGCAGGTGGGCGGACAACTAGGCTCTATTTTTATTGAGATGGGTTTTATTACTATCGACCAATTACTTGATTTTTTAAGCAAGCAACTGGGAGTTCCTGGCGTGAACCTATTTAAAATGGACATTGACCAGGACGTAGTAAGGCTGATTCCGTTAAGCAAGATAAAATCATTAAGGATACTTCCAATCTCATCAAAAGGGAATTCATTGACCCTTGCCATGGTCAATCCCAAGAATATTACCACGATAAGTGAGATTGAATTTACCTTGGGCAAGAAGGTGCAATCTGTGGTGGTTCCATCTTTTATGATGGACGCTGCCATAAAGAGTCTCTTTTCAAAGGCGGCTGATGGCTTAAAGGGAGATGTCCTGTGTAAGGTGGCTGAAACCGATAAGATAGGGAGATCGCCAAGGCTCGATACGTTGCTGCAACAACTTATTGAGTCAAAGGCATCAGATATGTTTCTTACCGCTGGAGTTCCTCCCTCGATTAAAATCGGACACGACGTTATCAGGCTCCCTATGATTCCGCTTACGCCCGGATGCTGCGCAAAGTATGCAAAAGAAATAATGGGGGAGCAGGAATGGGAAAACTTTGTAAAAACCAATGAACACGATTTTGGAGTGACGTTTCCGGATATCGGAAGATTTCGTGTGAACGTTTACCGCCAGAGGAACTCGGTCTCTGTCGCAATGAGATATATTCCTGATGAAGTAGGGACATTTCAGCAGTTAAATCTTCCTGAATGGGTAAAAACGTATGCGTTAAAACCTCAGGGGTTGATTCTTATTACAGGGCCGTCAGGGCATGGAAAATCAACCACGCTTGCAGCAATGGTCGACCTGATAAATTCAGAGAGAAAATTGAATATTGTAACCCTTGAAGACCCGGTTGAATACCTGCACAAACACAAAAAGAGCAATGTCAACCAGAGGGAGGTCGGTAGGGACACGGAATCGTTCCATGAGGGGCTTAAACGCGTATTCAGGCAAGCGCCCGATGTAATAGTGATTGGCGAGATGAGGGATATGGTGAGTTTCGAGATCGCCTTGAAGGTCGCGAGCACAGGGCACCTTGTCCTGAGCACGCTTCATGGAGATAATTCCACTACTGTTATTGAACGGATAATCAATATGTTTGAACCGTATCGGCAGAACCTTATAAGAACCATGATTTCTGAGTCGTTGCTGCTTGTGCTTGCACAGAGGTTGTTGTCCAGAAGGAGCGGGCCAGGGAGAATTATGGCGCTTGAGAAGCTTACGAACAGCAACCGCATTGCGGGGATGATACGCGATCAGAAGACCTATCAGATAAGATCTCAGTTGCAGGTCGCATGCGATGATTTCGAATCCCTGGACTGTTCGATATCCCATCTGATCAAGGCAGGTCTCGTGAGCTGGGAAGAAGGATCTAAATATATGGAAGACTTGGCCTTCTGCTCAAGATTGTCAGCCAGGGGTTAATAATCCGGTAATTATTTTTTCGAATTCCTCCTTTGAGCGAGGTCCTACGATGGCCTGATTAATGTCTCCATTTTTATCAATTATCAGGGTTGTTGGAACGCCTGTTATGCCGCGGTATTTGTTGGCTATATCTTCTGTAAGAAGACCGACAGGGTAATTGATTTTGTACATTGACGAGAATTTTTTGATCAGATCTGTCCCGCCATATTGGTCTATGGATATGCCGATTATTTCAAATCCTTGAGCATGGTATTTAGCATAGAGGTCTACAAAAAAAGGAATTTCCATACGACACGGCGAGCACCATGTGGCGAAAAAATTAATAAACACAACTTTCCCTTGCAGTGCGTCCAGGCTTATGGTTATGCCTGAAAGATCGGTTATCCTGAAAGAAGGGGCGCGTTTGTTGCTATAATCAAGCTTCGCATTTCGCAAGGGGTTTTCTTCTTCGCAAGAGCAGATCGTAATAATCACAATTAATAAAACTACTAACGCTAAACTTGATTTTATTATTTTCATGTTTTTTCTCCAAGTACTTTCTTGACACTCAATAATAGCGCTTCTTTGTCTACCGGCTTCTGGAGATAATCTGCTGCGCCCAGATCAAAACCCCTGGTCGCGTTTGCATGGTCACCGCTCCCTGTCAAAAATATTACAGGCGTCTCAATTCCCTTTTGGTGCAAAATTTCCAGCAATCTAAAACCATCCAGGTTTGGCATGCGTATATCAGAGATGATCAGATCAAAAGTTTTTTTGCCCAGGCAAAGAAGGGCGTCAAAGCCATCATGAGCAGTTGTAACCTCGTAGCCTCTTTTTTTCAATACGAAATCCATAAGTTTCAGGATGGCATTAGTGTCATCGACCAGAAGGATTGATTTTTTGTGGTTTTTCTCCTCGGATTTTGTTCCTTCGATTTTTTCCTCTTCCAGCAATACCGTTTCGTACACGTCCGTTTTTTGCAGTTGTTTCCACTGAGTATTTGTTTTAAGATATGCCTGTATTTTTTTAAGGAACGAATCTTTTCGAATCGGCTTTACAAGGTAATCCGCTGCTCCAACGGAAAATGCCCTGGCCTTGTCAAGTTCACCTCCGAGCGCAGTTACAAATATTACAGGAATATAGGCTGTGTTGTTGTTTTCCTGTAGTTTGGAACAAACTTCATATCCATCTATTTCAGGCATCATAGTATCAAGCAGGATAAGGTTGGGTTTGATCTTTGCCGCCAGCGAAAGCGCCTTGTCGCCTCTGTCTGTGGTAACTACCTCATAGCCACTGCTTATCAGAAAACATTTTTCTAACATGCAAATACGAGGATCATCATCAATGCACAGGATCAGAGAGGCTTTAAGGCTATTCATACACTTTCATCTTGGAAAGCTCCCCAAGAAACTCAGATGGAGATAGTACTTTCTGTTTTTTACACGCGCTTTTTGGGAAATGCCTTTTATTGCCAGTAATAAGAACTTCAGCTTTGCCTGAGAGAGCTGCTTCCAGAAAAGGTTCATCATCTATGTCAGGAAGACTGAACGACTCACAAAGAGTTGGAGCGTTGATGCCCACTGATCTGAGATAATCCATGACAACTTGAACATTGTCCATATTCAAAGAAAACCTGGGACGTCTTAGCACATCAATATATTCAGTAAAGATATGTTCATTTGTCACGATTTCAATGTCGCCCTGAAGGATTAACCTCAAAATTTTCGCTGGATTGCCGTGAGGCTTAAGTAAAGCTGAAACAAGAACGTTCGTGTCCAGAACGACCCTCATTTTTTTCTCCCTTTTCGGGCTAGATTTGTTTCAGCTTGAATCTCTTTGTCGGTAATTTCATGTGTATGTTGAAGCGCTGCATCCCTATGAATGTTGTCCAGAGCCTTAAGGACTCTGGCCCTTTGGATAACTTCCAGTTCCTCTTCAAAGGTCTTGTCTGTTACTCCAGTAAGAATTGCTACAGGATGACCGTTTGCCGTGAGCACGACATTTTTTTCCTTTGCTGCAAGCTTCCAGACATCACCCGGCTTAAGGCGTAAATCGCGTATGGTTACAAATCGCATTTTGTTTTTTCACCCCCCATCTTCATAATTTTTTTGAAACTTTAGTATGTCATACGCTATACAATTCGTCAACATTCGATCTACATTAAAGCAACGCCTCACCATTTCCTTCCCACAGGATCAGAGGCTTTAAGGCTATTCATACACTACCTCAACATGCTCAATGTAGGTATCAACTTCTTTTAGCAGATCTTGAATCCTCTCATGATCCTTTGCTATTGAGGCATCCTCAAGCGCTTTGCCCATGCTGGAAAGATCGTTAAACCCATAACTGCCACAGGCGCCTTTCATGCTGTGGGCGAGCTGTTGGATAGCGTCATAGTTGCTTTCGAGTAAAGCCGCATGCATGGAAGCTATGTCTTTTCCGGTATATTCAAAAAAGGCAGGAATAATATCGCTCAATTCAGCATCCGCATGTACGACTTTTCGACTTTGCTCAAAGACCACAACTTTTTGGGCGATGCTGGTTTTGGATATTCCTTTATAAAGCTCTATTGGAGATTCAAGTGACAAACAAATTATGTGCAGATATTTTTTTTGTTCATGGGTCAAAGGGAATTGATCAAGTAAGCGCGCCATATCAAAGATGGTATTTGTGAGCGTATCTATTTTGTGGATCATCTTGACGACAAAGTCGCTTGCAGCTTTGTCGGGAACATCTTCTGATTGCTTGAGTTTGCTCATTATGTGTGTCCCAGCTCTGGAACCCCATCTTTTCTAAGCCCTAAGACTGTTCAGCAGAGATGTGGCTGTCCGCGCCCTTACAGGATCTGTATTTTGATAGTACTGCAATATCTTAGCGCCTATAACCTTATAGGAAAACGGCTTGACTATATACCCCTGAATTCCCAGTTTGGCGCAATTGACGACCTCCTCTTTTTTGTTTATAGAGGTTGCCATAATTATAGTGGTTGTCCAGTCTTTATTATGCTCGCGTATTTCTTTTAGTATCGAATAACCACTCATGCCAGGCAGCATAATGTCGAGCAGAACAATATCAGGCGCCCATGATTTGTAGATCGCCAGCGCGTCCGAGCCGTTGCGGACAAAGCATTTTTCAAAAACATTTCCAGCAAGCCCCCTGTCGTAGAGTGCAACCACCCGCTCATCATCTTCGATTACCAATATCTTCAATTTATCTATCATAATGCGATCACTGTCTCTTGCAGCGCTAGATCTTTGTCTAAGAAATGGAGTAAAAAGATAGCGTATTTCTTCCAAAGATTCTGAGATGCCGGCCGGTACTGTCTGAGCAAAATAATCCAACGAAACCAAGGCGTTCAATGCTGAATCTGTTTTACTCGCTGTTCGCAGGCGATCTGCAATAGCGCTATTTACAACCTGCATATTTTGATATATCTCCGTGAGACCTCTTAGCTCGAGATCGGCATCCCGCCCGTCTATTTCAAAAAATACTGCGCCAGCAAGTACATAGATGCGGCGCGAGAGATGGTTTCCTTATGGGTTGCCAAGGGAAGATGAAAACGCGCCATGGACTTGAAAAAAACTGTGTGGGGACAGCCGCTGGTCGCCATAACCAGTCCTATCAATGAACTGAGACCCATTTGTACTGATGTGTCTTTAGAAATAGTCCTTTCTTCTGTGATGACGTCCAAATGGATTTGATTATATGACAGTAAGCGTTCAAAGCGTTTTACGATATTAACAAGATTTACGGCTATCAGGCAATTCGGATGGGTCTGGGCGGTAAGCTGGCAATTGGGGCATTGATGAAAATCAAGATTCGTCCATGACGGCAATGTGCCGGAAATATTGCCGAGTAGTTCAAGATTTTGCTCGTCTAATTGCAAATCAAAAACTTCTTTAGAGGCATCTGCTAATACAAAACAGTATCGAATGGTTACTGTGGCCATGCAGCCCCCGTTATTTTGATGGTTTGATTCTACTCTTGCCACCTGATTCTGTAACAGTTTAGCTTTTTAAAAAAGCATGCTTAAATCTTTTCCAATCTCTTTCTAATTCCCCTCTAACAAGAGGGGTGGCTGCGAAGCAGACGGGGTGTGTTTACCCCAGGCTGAAACTGACTATTGAGATCGATTGGAAAATCAATATGTAATTTCTCTTGTAACTATTCAGGTGTATAGCCTGAAAGCGGAAGGTTTTTATAGTTGTTTTCTCTTTTACACACCCCGACCGCTACGCGGTCACCCCTCTTGTTAGAGGGGAATTTCAACAGGTCATGTGTCATGGAGCGCGCAACACTCAGTTTTTCAAAAACCTAAACTGTTACCTGATTCTTTATTATCTCAAGCTAAAAGAGTCAAGGAGACCTGATCTAAAACGCCTGAAATAGTTCTTATCTCTACTGGTTATGGGTTTATTTGACAGAACAATATTTTGATGTGTATATTCTAATATATAGAGAGTGTAATAAGAAATATGACGTTAGGTTAGCGCTTACAGGAGATAAAATGACACTGCCGTTTGAAAATCTGAAGGTTTTGCTTGCAGATGACTATGAAAGCATTCGCAAGAGATTGTCGCACGATCTTCAGCGTCTGGGGTTTAAGGTGGTTGAGGCTTCCAATGGCTTCGAGGCATTGACAAAGCTTAGGAGTGAGAAATTTGATATCCTTTTTACTGATCTTGTAATGCCGGAAATGGACGGCTTTGAACTCTGCGAAGAAGTCAGAAAAATGCCTGATATCCAGGCCATTCCCATTGTAGTAGTATCCACACATTGCGACAATGAATATATTCTAAAGGCGTTGCGCTTGGGCGCTGACGACTATGTGACAAAGCCTATAGACGCTGTCCTGCTCGAAAAGGTCGTGAGGCGAGCCATGATTCCAACATTGCAACTTAAAGCGCCTGGTGCGGCATGAATGATAAACATGAATGATAAATTAGAGCAAAGCGAAAGCATACTTGTCAGGAGCGAAAATCTCGATAGGCTGCTTATGTTGGCGGGTGAAGTAATAGTCGCCTCCAGCAACATCGGTTTGCTTTACCGGCGGCTTCAGAGCCTCTTTGACAGCAAACAACCTATTGATAAAGATACTGTTGATGATGTCAAAGACCTGTCTATCTCAACATCGGAGATATCTTCCAGCCTTCATCGCCTTGTTCAATCAATCCGTACAGTTAGCCTGAGAGACTTGAGCTTTAGGACAAGGAGACTTGCCCGTGATCTTGCGCGCAAAGGCGGAAAACGTTTTCAGTTTCGTGTTACAGGAGAGTCTACTGTAGTAGACAAAACAATAGCAGAAAAATTGTTTGATCCGGTTGCCCACCAGTTGAGAAACGCTATTGACCATGGAATTGAAGACGTCTCAACAAGGGTGAGCCACGGGAAGTCTGAAGAGGGAGAGGTGACCCTGCGCATGTATAACACTGAGCAGGATACCTGTATAGAGATTGAAGACGATGGTCAGGGGATCAATCTTGAGGGACTACGTCAAAAGGCCATTTCAGCAGGTTTACTGCGGGAATCCGATTCTTACGATAACGAAATAGCGTTGGAGGTTATGTCAACACCTGGCATAACAACGGTTGAAAGAGTGACTGAGATCTCAGGCCGAGGGGTTGGAATGGACGTGGTAAAAGGAGCTATTTCAAAGCTTGACGGAACGATTTCATTTAGAACCGAAAAAAATAAAGGCACTATTTTTATCTTCCGTGTACCTCTTGTCTCAGCAGTGAATATTATAGACGCCCTTGTTGTTGAATCAGGCGGTGTAATGTATGCTTTTCCTATCTTGTCGGTTGTGTCTACCATGTTTGTCGCACCTGAAGCGATTAACACCACAATGGGCAAAGGGAAAACTCTTAAACATTTGAATCAACTAATAACACTTTATAACCTGGACACATTACTGACCGGACGAACCCGAGATCATAACACTGAAAAGATATCAGTGCTCGTGATTGAACATAAAGGGACAAAAATTGCGTTGGCGGTAGATGCGTTTGGCGCGCCACAGAAACTAGTAATTATACCCATGAACGAGACACTGCCGATCCCTGCGCTTTCAGGCGCAACCATACTCGGAGGCCGTCGACTTGGATTTATAATGCACGTGCCGGTACTGATAAATATGGCGCAGGGGAGAAGGTTGCAGCAGCAACGAGAAAAGATTGAAACAAAAGACTCAGACGCATCTTTTTCCGCAGAGCAGGGCGCTGAATCAGAAGCAAAAGAACACGTTGAGAGCAGAGACCTGGTCTTGGAAAAGAATGAGGGGGAGACCAGGGAGTTTCTTCAGGAGATTGAACGGTTGATACCTCAACTTAACGAGGCACTCTTTGCCTTGGAGTCAAGTCCTGCCAGCGAAGAGCACATGAACAGCGCCTTCAGACTTTTTCATACTATAAAAGGCAATTTCATGATCATCAGTCTTCCCAAAGGAGGGACAACCATTCACAGCGTGGAATCTGTTTTGGATAGCGCGCGTAGTCGCCATATAAACATTACGCCTGACGTTATGGATTTGCTTATGGATGGTGCCTCCTATATTGAGGAGGCGGTACGTTTAAGCATTGATGGCCGCTGGGAGGATAATGTAAGAAAGGATATTCTGGATAAGAGCAAGCAGTTGTTGGCATCAGATAGACCTGTTGATGAAAAATCAGATGAAAATGTAGATTCCGCTGAAGTAATCCTTTCCCACGAGGCGGCATACAGGGCTATTATATATCGTAAACGTAAAACGCCTTGTTATAGATGTTATCTTGAGTTTAATCCTGGACCTCAACCTGCTTTTCTTTTAGCCTGTCTGATATATCGTCGATTTTGCGATATTGGGGATGTATTGGGAACAATACCGACGCTTTCTGGCATAGAGAAGAGCGCGGCAGGCGGACCGATGAAACTCTTGTTTGCTTCAGATATTGCGCGTGAAATAATCGAAGAAACACTTAATAGACTGCTTCGCCAACACTATGGAGTGGATGTGTTGGAATTGACCCGTATTGAATAACCATGCAAATCTATTTTTTGGATAATGACTCATATCCTCTAACTCCGGCCCTTGAAAAAGGGCTGGCGCAAATGGGATACCATATCGAACACCTGTCGTTGCCTTCATCTCATGAAGACATTGGCAAACTTATGCATGCCAGGCATGGGGGCATAGTATTTATCCCCGCTGTCTGGCAAGACTTGGCTTGCGTAAAAATAGTTCAGGAGATAGGAAGGCTGTCTGAGCCTTTTGAAACTGTCATTTGCGGCAGAGAACCGGCTGCTTCAAATCTGCTGGTGGTAGCCTTTAATGAAGGGCTTTGCGCGTATCTGGTAATGCCTTTTGATGATGACGCCTTAAAACAGACCATAGCCAGGGCCAAGTCGAGATACGCTGAAAAGTGTGAACATATCCGGAAGGAACAATTGATCGAGAAGCTTGAGTCGCAGCGTGAATCTCTTCCTTCCCATATAAAACATATTATTTACGATCAGTTATTGGCAAGAGCGCTTCAGGATGCGCTGGCACAACGTGGGCCATTTGTTGAGAATAGGGTTAAGGTGCTTTTGGTTATGTCTTCGCAAGCTCAACGAACACGTTTGGAAGCCTTTCTTAAAAAAGCCAATATTGAGGTAACTGGCGCGCGCACCATGCAGGAGGCAAAGGGTGCGGCTGAACAAACCAAATTCTCTGCTATTGTCTCTGATAGTGTATTACCTGACGGAGATGCGATAACGCTTGCCACCCTACTTTTGCAGTCTCTTCGGTCAGAAGTCCCGCGTTTTCTGGTATGGACCAGTTCTCCGGACAGGGCAAAGGAGCTTCTTGCTCCTGAAAGTCACATAGATGATGTCATACCAAAACCGGACGCGGACGCAGGCATGGATTCCATTCTTCTTTCAATAGTCGTGGGGCTTTATCAGGCAAAAGAATAATGACGAGTAGTAGGGGCGGGTTCTAAACCCGCCCTAAAATCTAAATCTGTCTTGTTTTGATCTTCCCTCGTGCAACGATATTATCCTGCTGTTTCCGAACATGATGTTTTGCCATTCAGGGCGGGTTTAGAACCCGCCCCTACAATTTCCCCAAACAAACATAATTTGTTTGGGTTCAATATGTTTACCATGAAAATGCCTTTTAATTCCCCCTCACCCTACCCTCTCCCACAAGGGGAGAGGGAATTAATTTCTTTCCCCTCCCTTGATGGGAGGGGAGAAAGGGGAGGGTGTTAAATTTCTACGATTTTCATCATCGGGGGTGAACAACTCGTTCATGAGCGTTTAGTCAACGATTTGACAGATCTGATTTCCATTGACGCATATCTTGAGGAAGTTTTTTTATATCCGCTCTTAATCCTTTCTGATATCTCTGCTTTTTTATCTATATTACCAATAAGTTAATTCATATTTTTGATTTGTTTGTGAGAGTCATAAAGTCTGGCACAGAGGTTGCTCTTTTCTACGGTGAAAACCCTTGGCAGCTATGCCGAGTACAATTTTCAATTGTTAATATTCGTTTTTTTCAGCAAGGAGGAAACAGCAATGGCGGATGAAAAAGAGAAAAAAACAACCTAACCGGAAAAGATAAAAAAACCGCTCCCTATTAAGCAGATCGTTATCGGCGGTATTATACTCGTGCTTCTTATTGGCGGAGGCGTTTTGGGATTTATGCTTATAACCAAGAACAAATCAGGTCATGAAGAGGACCCTCAGAAAAATGTGGAAGCAACCTTAAAAAAGGAAGAGGAAAAGGTTACCCATGAATTTTCATCTTTTATAGTCAACTTACAGGATACGGGCGGGAAACGTTATCTTAAGGCAAATATTGTAGTCGAGCTGGAGAGTTTAGCGGTTGATAAAGAGGTTGAGATGAAAGACGCCCAGCTTAGAGACGCCATTCTTATACTATTAAGCTCTAAAAAATTTGAAGACATAAAGCAATTGGAAGGAAAGCTTCAGTTGAGGAGCGAACTTATTTTTAAGATCAACCAGTTATTAGTGACCGGAAAAGCGAATGCGCTATACTTTACAGAGTTTGTAGTACAGTGACGTATGAGCTTTTTATAAATCCGTAAATAGTGCCTGAACGGAAACCTCCAATTTGGTTCGAGGTCAAGAAAGATTAGTCATCGTCCAAAAGAAAAATTAGTCGTCGTCCGACTTGATCGGACGATCCAGAAAAATGGCCAGAAAAATAAATTGATACCTGGTTTGCCCGATCAAGTCGGGCAATGACTACCAGGCAGTAAAGATACAGTGAGGTATCAGAATGGCCAACAT
>JAZDIE010000022.1:0-9558 GCA_043805295.1 Pseudomonadota bacterium | reverse complement strand
CATGAGAGCTTCACACAAAAGGGTTCCTGAACCGCACAAGGGATCATATAAAGGAACAGAACCATCCCATTTGCTGAACCGGATAATCGCAGCGGCTATAGTTTCCTGCATCGGCGCGGAAACAGTCTCTTCCCTGTATCCCCTCCGGTGGAGCGCGCCTCCTGAAATGTCTAGGCTTATTATTGCCTTATCCTTCCTAATATGAAGATCCAGCAAAATATCAGGGTCCCTTACCGACACATTAGGCCGCTGACCTGTTTTTTCCCTGAAATAGTCGGCAACCGCATCTTTAAGGCAAAGGGCAGCGTACTTTGAATGCGAAATCTTACTGTCGGAAACAATTCCAGATACAGCAAATGTATTGCCTTCTGCAAAAAAATCTTCCCATCTGATCTCTTTGGCCTTCTTATACAGCGTATCAGTATCAGGACAATCATATGACATTAACGGCGCAAGGCAGCGCGAAAGAAGCCTCGTCATATAATTAATCCGATATAGGGTTGCGGCATTATCCGCCTTAAAATAAATTCCACTGAATTCCTGTCTGACATCCTCAGCGCCCATTTCAGCCAGCTCCTCTGTTCCGGCTTCTTTTAAGCCGTCGGCTACCTTGGCAAAATAACAACAATTTTTCTGATACTGATATGCCGCTGTTTTCTTTTCTTTTCCAGGGTGTTTGACCGAATTAGCTGGTGCCATTTTTTATTGCTTTCGTTTCTATCAGAAGTGGTAAAAACAGGAGATATTGCTTGATCATTTCAAACCTTTTGCAGTATTAGTTGTTAAACGCTCATGAGCAAGTTGTTCACCCCCAATGATGAAAACCTGGTGAAAAATAAAATATGAAAAATGTCTCTCACAGAGACACAAAGCACACAAAGCAAAAATCAAACAAATATTAGTGATCTCTGTGTCTTTGTGAGAGTAAATGGTATTTTTATGGTAAATATTGCAGAAGTCTGGACGTAAAATCAACTTAATTGTGTAACAATCCGTTTTTAGAAGGAAGATACATTCAAATGGATACGGATTATAAAAGCAAAACTCAGAAAAAAAATGAGGCACATGCTCTACAGCGGCTGGGCGAACAATTGGTGGCGCTGTCGGACGATCAGCTTAAGGACATAGGCCTGCCGGACGAGCTTTTGGCAGCCATCAAATGCGCACAAAAAATCAATAAACATGGCGCCCGGCGCAGACAAATTCAGCACATAGGCGTCATTATGCGGCATATCGACCCGCAACCCATCGAAACCGCACTCGATAGTATCCAAAAAAACTTGCGAAAATAATCTGACATCCGCCTTTGTCTGTTGTTACTTTTCAGGCTCGTTGAAACGGAGGGAATATGAAACCTTGTAGAGAATGCCAGCGCGAAATCTCTGAACAAGCCATATCTTGTCCTGGTTGCGGGGCGCCATTTCCTGCTAAAAAAAAGTGGGATGGATATGGATTTGAATATAAATCCAAAACCACACTTATGGGAATCCCCTTGCTGCACATTTCCTTTAAATATAGGCCGAACCGTGTCCCTGTGCCAGCCAAGGGAGTTGTTGCTATTGGTCAGTTTGCTTGCGGTATCTTTACTCTTTCTCAATTCGGCATCGGTGTTGTTAGTGTTAGCCAGTTTACTGTTGCAGTATATGCTTTGGCGCAGTTCGCTTTCGCATACTCTCTCATTGCTCAACTTGGAATCTATATTCATGAAGGACATGGACAAATAGTAAAAAGTCTGAGTAAACTATTGATGGCTTTGTAAGCGCTATACTGGCAGTGTTACCTGCACTATTTGCTTGTAATACCCTCCAAAACCTCTCTTAACTTGTTTGTGTTAAAAGGTTTGTACAAAAAACCGTTTGCACCTGCTTCCAGCGCCGGCTCAACTTTGCCAGACCCCTCAGCAGTGATCACTATTATTTTTGTATTATCCAATTCCTTTTTTGATCTTATATTTTTGATAAATTCCAGGCCGTTCATTCTCGGCATATTCCAGTCTGTCAATATAACATCTATGTGACATTCTTCTACTTTGCGTAATGCCTCAACTCCATCTTGGGCTTCTAATATTTTCTGTACGCCTATGCCTGTTAATATGTTTTTTATGATCTTTCGCATTGTGCTGGAGTCATCTGCTATCAGTATATTCTCTATCTGTTTTTTTATATCCTTATTATGAATAACAGGGAGTCCTTCGTTACAATGACCCTGCTTTTTGCCAAACACTTCTTCTATAATTTCCTTGAGCGTTTCAGCGCTCTGGGGATTCTTTGCGACATAGTAATCAGCCCCTACACATGCGACTCTCCTCAGCATGGCATTATTTTCATCGGTTGCGCTCATTATAATTATGGGGACATTAGCGAGATGTGGAATCGTTTTGACTATTAGACAGAGATCAAATCCAGTGATGTTTCCGATTTCAACCCCTGTGATTATCAGCGAAGGCTGGTCCTGAATAATCTTTAACAGCGCTATATCAGCAGTCTGTGCTGTCTCGATCTCAATATCCTTTTCCTTAAGTATAGTGGTTAGCATTTTTGAAAAAAATGTCAGTCTATCTATGACAAGAATTTTTTTATTTGCAGATAGTTCCATGAATGATGAACCCGTAAAAGTTCCTTCTGGTGTCTTTTTTGATACCTCAGGCGTAACTATTCAGGTGTTTAGGCTGAAGACTGAAGGCCATGAAACATCTCATAAGGCACGAATCAAGCTACTGAGTAAAACACGTCCAACGAATTAGCCATAAATAATACTTCGGAATTTCTTTAAATATTCTAAAGCCCGGACTCGCCATTAAACCCTGAACCTGTGAACGGTTACCCATTTGACAAGGGGAACAATCCGGGCATGTGCATCATGTAATCCGGCGTGGTGGCCGGCTATGACAAAGGCGATGGTGTCCCATCCGTTTTCGGCAGCTAAGGCGGCGCCATAGATGGCGTGATGTGTGTCGATGCCTGCCTTCCGAACACCTTTCAGGTACTTCTGAAACTCACGTCGGCATTTGCCGAGATCGTGAAGAATTTCTGCAATCCTTGCTGTGTTTTGACCATGGAAGACACTGGCAAATGTTTCAGCCTGTTGTGCCACCCCTTTAAGGTGATCAGCCAGTAATTGCCCAGGCCGTGCCAGAGGTGAAATTTGTATCTCACTCATTTTGTTTCGTCCTACACAACAGCGAAAATCCTCATCGTCTTTTTCCCATATTCGGGGCGTTCCGTTCCCTGTTGGTATCGTATCTTGTCTCAGGAACCAACAGCTTGCCTTATAACCCGCCTGTCTCCCCTTCAAACTTTTTTAATTGCTCCTCATAGTGATCCCTCTCTTCAGGGTTCATTTCCAGAGCCTTTTTCTCAGTTGTAATCGCCAAATCTGAAAAGCCGTTTACATAATAGCTTTCCGCAAGCGTATCCAGTATGTGGGGGTCAGGTTTTAAGGCCTCCGCCTTGGTGGCGTATACCAATGCCAGGTTGTAATTAAGCCATGTTTTGTCTTCGCAAGTGGCAAATATCCATGCCAGGCTATTGAGCGTTTCAGGGTTGTCAGGAGCCAACTCCAGGGATTTTTCAAGAGAAGCAATCGCCTCTCCGCATTTTTTTTCTTCATAATGCAGCGATCCCGCGATAAAATGTAAAGTTGGATTTTGGGGGGCTTGTTCGATTTTTCTGTACAATACAGCCTCAATAAAATGGCGGTCTATGGTCTTGCCTATTGAGCCAAAATTGATGGCATATCCGGCCCAGCCTGACAGCACCACACCGACCAAAAAAATACCCATGCTTTTTTTTAATTTCCGGTTGTGGATGCCTATTAATTTTTTATCTGCAAATGACCTTTCCAGATAATCAATTCTTTCCTGGATGCTATAGTGGTGCCAGCTTGGGGTTTTTTTGGCGGTTCCTGTGAAAAGCGAGAGCTTTTCAAAAGAAGAGATAAGCGCCCCAGGATGTCCTGAACTGACCATGGCGTACAGGTCGGCCTGACGCTCACAGTTGCGCATGAAATATCCGAATATGAATCTGAAATATCCGACAAAAAGGAACGCAAGAAAAAGGGTGTAAATGATAGAAATTATAGAAGAGTCATTAAATCCGATTGTCTCAGGAGACGCAAAGAGCCAGTCTGTCATCACAAAAACGTATCTGATTATGTCCTCGAACGCGTAGAGAAAAATCATGAACCCGATTATAAAAAAAAGGTAAAATATAAGGTGTTTTTGTTTTACGTGTCCGATCTCATGGGCAACCACAGCGTCGAGTTCTTCATCAGTAAGGATGTCTATAAGCGTCCGCGTGAGCAGGATATACCTGAACTGCCTGACGATCCCCATTACCCCTGCGAAAAGCGCGTTGCCGTTAAACGCAGGCCAGAGCAGAATATCCCTGAACTGCAAGCGTTCCTTATTGCACAGGTCTTCAATCCGTTTTCTTGCCGGCCCTGTCAGCGGACGGCACCCCCAAAATGATTGGATAAGCGCAGGGAGAAACACGGACACAACTATAAGAAAAAGAGAAAAGATTATTACCTGGCCTTCCGGAGTATCAAGGAGTTTTTTCGGCAGGGCAAATGGCAATCTGTTGATTGCATCCACCAGTAACGAGATAATGAGCCAGGGAAAGAGGAGTGGCAGGTTCAGGGCAAGATGCGTCCGGACAAACCCCTTTCTGCTTGAGGTTATTTTAAAAAGCGCCTTATATGATTCATAGTCATACCACCAGATAATGGAAAGATATCCGATAAATATCAGGAGGGAGAATGCGTCAGTAAGAGTCGGCAGACCGGATATAATGGGTATGCGTATGATAAAAGATTTAATATTTAGCAGGTAGATATCAAAGGCGAATAACACGAGCGCCAAGGTCGCATGTTGTGAAAAGAACGAGTTATAGCGGCGCTGAAGTCTTTCGGGATACATATTGAGACGCGCAGCCTGCGCAAGGCTTATGTAACGGCGGCGAATGAATGCTATATATCCTGCCAGAGTAACGATAAGGATTATAGCTGTTTCCACTCCGCCAAGATAGATCTTGTCAGGGGGGATGTGTGAGCTATAAATAAGAATAGCGATGATGAAATAGATGAAGTTGGTAAACATAATTGCACTTGACTTTGCGGCATGATCATATCTATCATACGGAGTTTATAGTCAATCCTTTTTGATGGCTTTATAAAAAGCCCCCAAAACCCCCTCTTCCTTGATGGGAGAGGGTTGGGGTTAGGGTGAAAGAAAATCAGAAACCAAGTAATAAAGAAAGAGCAAAACAAATGGATAACTTAACCCCGCGTGAAATTGTACATGAACTTGACAAGTACGTTATTGGCCAGGAAGCTGCCAAGCGCTCTGTGGCTATTGCCTTAAGAAACCGCTGGCGGCGGCAACAGGTGCCTGATCCGCTGCGCGATGAAATCGCGCCCAAAAATATCATCATGATAGGCCCTACCGGCGTTGGAAAAACAGAGATAGCCAGGCGGCTTGCAAAGCTGGCGGATTCTCCGTTTCTTAAGATAGAGGCCTCTAAATTTACAGAAGTGGGATATGTCGGACGGGATGTGGAGTCAATGATTCGGGATCTCACGGAACTTGCTGTAAACATGACAAAAGCGGAAGAACGGGAAAAGGTGAGGGAGAAGGCGGAGAAGATAGCGGAAGAACGTTTGCTTGATATATTGTTGCCTCCCAGGAAGGATAAAGATTCTTCGGAACATCCAGAGCAGATGGAGAATAAACCCCTTGAGCTTGTTAAAAAAGATGACGTGTCGCCTGACGCCTCTACCAGGGAGAAGCTGCGCAGTCTGCTTCATTCAGGGAAGCTCGACACCAGATATATTGATCTGGAGGTGGCTGACAGGGCGATGCCTATTGTTGAGATATTTTCAAGTGCCGGACTTGAGGAAATGGATGTTAATATAAAGGATATGTTCGGAGGGCTTTTCCCTAAAAAGACCAAGAAGCGCAAGGTCAAAGTTCCAGAGGCGATTGAGATATTAACCAACGAGGAGGCACAGCGTCTTATAGATATGGACGCGGTGGTAAAGAGGGCGATATCCCGCGTAGAACAGACCGGCATTATATTCTTGGACGAGATAGACAAGATATGCTCGCGCCAGGAATCGCACGGCCCTGACGTGTCCAGGGAAGGGGTGCAGAGGGACTTGCTGCCGGTAGTTGAGGGGTCCACTGTAAGCACAAAATACGGCATGGTCAGGACAGATCATATCCTGTTTATAGCCTCCGGAGCCTTTCACATGAGCAAACCTTCGGATATGATACCTGAGCTTCAAGGGAGGTTTCCCATACGGGTTGAACTCGACTCGCTGGGTAAAGCGGAATTTGTTAAAATATTGACAGAGCCTAAGAATGCCCTGATTACCCAGTACGAGGCACTTCTTGCAACAGAAGGCATAAAGCTCGTCTTTATGCAGGATGCAATCGAGACAATCGCCAGTATTGCTGCTGAAGTGAATCTCAGGACTGAGAATATTGGGGCGCGCAGGCTTCATACAGTTATGGAGCGGCTTCTGGACGATGTGCTCTTTAGCGCTCCGGATATTGATAAAGAAAGTCCGATTAAGATCGACGCGGACTATGTCAACAACAAACTTCAAAAGATCAAAGAAAATGAAGATTTAAGCAGGTATATATTATGACCGCTGATTATATGACTGAGTGTCATAAGACAGAAGCACAAGGCACGACGCGGGCGAGGAGTGAGACGTACTACCAGTACGTTGCAGCGACGAGCCAAGGAGCAACGCAGTGATTCGAACTTATGACGCTCAGTATAACAGGGCTGATGTTCTTATAGAGGCGCTCCCTTATATCCGGCGTTTCTACGGCAAGACAATAGTGATCAAATACGGTGGCCACGCCATGGTGGAAGAAGGGCTTAAGCAGGACTTTGCCGGAGATATTACGCTGTTGAAATATATTGGCATTAATCCAGTGGTTGTGCATGGCGGAGGACCTCAGATAGGAAAAGTGCTAAGCCAGATGGGTATCCAGTCATCATTTGTCAATGGGATGAGGGTGACTGATGGGCCTACTATGGACGTAGTGGAGATGGTGCTTGGCGGCAAGCTGAATAAGTCGATAGTGGCTCAGATAAACAGACAGGGTGGGAAGGCGGTCGGTCTTTGTGGAAAGGATGGGGGGTTGATACTTGCAAAAAAACTCCATATGCTGAAGAGCCTTGCTGAGGACGAGCCTCCGGAGATTATTGATATAGGTATGGTGGGAGAGATTGTAAGAATCAATCCGGAAATTATCAATACCCTGAAATCCGGAGATTTTATACCTGTTATCGCGCCTATTGGGGTTGGAGAAGAAGGGGAAACCTATAACATAAACGCGGATTGGGTGGCGAGTAAGCTTGCGGCAGCCCTGGGCGCTATTAAACTGATTCTGATGACTGACGTGGAAGGGATCAGGGATATGCAATCAGCCATATCAACTGTTACGGTCGCTGAATTGAAAAACCTGATCCTGGATAAGACAATTACCGGCGGGATGATCCCAAAAGCCGAATGCAGCATAGAGGCACTTGAGCACGGAGTCGGCAAGGTGCATATCATAGACGGCAAACTTCCGCATGCTGTGCTGCTTGAAATTTTTACAGACAAAGGGATAGGCACAGAAGTAGTGATGCAGTGATGAAATTAGAAGAGACCTATGGCTTTTAGGTAAAAGACCAAAGGAGCTAATAATGATTACCAAATTAACTATTGAAGGATTTAAGGGATTTGAACATATTGAAGTTCTAAAGTTGTCCAGAGTAAGCCTTTTGGGTGGCCGCAATAATGTCGGAAAGACTTCAATTATGGAAGCACTTTTCATGTTTCTTGATAGACTTAACCCACAGATGATTTTACGTCAATTTGCATGGAGAGGCGTCGGTTCCATAGTGTTAGATCCTGAATCGATGTATGCACCGGTTTTCTTTGATTACGATTTAAAAAAGAAAATATCTATTGTTGCCGTCGTAAACGGCGATGAAGAAAGTATGACCATTGAGTTTAATCCTAAGTATGTTCAAGCTTCAATTCCGGCTGGCATTATGAAACCTGGAACAAAGCCTACTCAAATAAGAACTGATCAGAAACCAGAAACATCTTATTCATTGGATATTATCTATGATAATAAAGAAATGAGAAATCAAATAGCTCATTTGTTAATAGGAGTTGATGGCGTCGGTATTCATATTGACCAAGCTAAGATAGAGACGCATCAAGCTGTCTTCTTGGGTGCGCTAGCGCCAATAAATCCTTCAGAAGATGCGCGCAAATTCGGCCAGTTGGATATTTTGGGCAAGCAGGAAAAGATTGTTCAATTCTTGAGAATTATCGAGCCAAACCTTAAATCTCTTTCCTCTGTGGCGATGGGAGATAATTCATTGATTCATGGTGATATTGGATTGTCAAGAAAAATCCCAGTGGCCTATATGGGGGGTGGCATTTCCAGATTGCTCTCTATTATTCTTGCGATTGCCACATCTAAGAACGGCATCGTGTTCATAGACGAATTTGAGAACGGCATTCATTACACAGCAATGCCGAAAATTTGGGAGGCAGTTGCAAAAGCCGCGCGTGAATATGAATGTCAGGTGATTGGAACAACCCATAGCTATGAGTGTCTTGAAGCAGCCTATAACGGAATTTCTGGAGATTTAAGAAATGATTTCAGCTACATACGTATCGATAGGACTAATAATAAAACAATAGCTAAATGCTTTGACTACGAATTGTTGAGGATAGCCATAGAGACAAACATGGAGGTGCGTTGAAATGGCGCCTCGAATTGAAATTAAGCAGCCCAAGTTATTATTGGTTGAAGGAGCCGACGCTTATTTTTTCTTTATCGAGGCGTGTAAAGCTTTTGGCGTGAATGATGTACAGGTTATGAATTTCGGAGGAATCAAAGAACTGAGGGCATATCTGAGGGCATTGCCCATGTTTACCGGCTACGAACGCGTTATTGCCGTTGTTGTTGCTCGTGACGCTGAAAGCGATCCGATTTCTGCCGTCAATAGTGTGAAAAACTCTTTAAGGCAAGCTTCCTTTCCTGTCCCGAATGACTCATTTCAGTTGGTCGGCGACTCTCCCCGTGTAGCCTTTATGCTTTTGCCTGGTTGTGAAGCAGATGATACTGCTTCACAAACCCTCCTGCCCGGCACATTAGAAGACCTCTGTTTGGAGATTGTCAAGGATAACTCAACCTTTGAATGCGTTGACATGTATATTCAATGTCTGCAAAGCAATGGATATCAAATTCCACGATTACACAAAACAAAGCTTCATTCATACCTTTCAGGAAAAAATGAGTTTGTAGGTTTAAAAATTGGTGAAGCATCTCAAGCCGGAGCGTGGAATTGGGAGCATAATAGACTACAAAGGTTTAAGGCTATAATTACTACTATGTAGTGCCTGAACGAAAACCCCATTTTTCGTAGGTTGGGTTGATCCCGTCCAATATTTGTTGGGTTTCGTACCTCAACCCAACCTACGAAAGACAATGACTTATGAATGAAATTGCAGCAAGGGCGAAACCCAACAAAAGGT
>JAZDIE010000021.1:0-6273 GCA_043805295.1 Pseudomonadota bacterium | reverse complement strand
TTTTTAAAAGGCTCTATACTGGTTTGAGGAAGGCCTATCCTAAAGGTGTGTTCGCCAGGCACTGTTTCGGATAATACGCGTCCTGCAATCGTATTCAACAATTCTGAAAGCACATCAAAAAGGGTTTGGTCAGTATTTGGGGAATCTCCTGAAGGATAGAGTGTTTCTGCAATAGCCGCAACCAATTCCCTGGGGAGTGCCAGCCTGAATTCCGCTGTAAAGGGATCATGAACCAGTATACTTGCTTTAAGCGTGTCTGATTCCTCTGATAGCAATGCGTCCTGATCTGTCTGGACAACTTCCATAAAGGCCATGTTCTCAAAGGTCTCTATTGACGCCGCTGCCATTATTTCCTGTAATCTCTTTATATTGGGGATCACGAAAGTTTTTTGAGACTCCTTTTCGGCCTTTAGCAATGGGCCAATTACAGGGGACAGACGGGCGGGTGATACAGGCTTTGAAAGCACAGTGTGCGCCCCCAAATCCATCAATTCTTTTTCCTTTGCCGGATTTAAGGCGCTGGTAATAACAAGCACAGGTATGCTGTTTAGACGCGGGCTGCTCTTTATCCATTTCAAGAGTGTTTCTCCGTCCATAACCGGCATATTCAGATCAGCTACAACAAGGTCTGTGTGATGCTCCCTAAGGGCGGCAAGCGCGTCTTTGCCGTTTTCCACCTCCACAAATGTAGCTTCTCTGCACCCCGCAATCTCCAGGCACTGTTTTATAAACATTCTGGCAGTGGCTGAATCATCTGCAATGACTATTTGTTTCATGAGAACATCACCTTTTCCATTCCCTAAATCTCCCAATTCTCCTTGCCTGGCGATGAAAGCACCACCCGGCCAGTATCCACATCTACTGTCACGCTCCTGCTGTATGTGCCGCCCACGTTTTCCGCCACAGCGCCCATCCCGTATGACCAGAGTATTTTCTTAATTGCAATCACGTTGCGCTTTCCAATATTAAAGGTGTTCTTCGGGTCCATAATCTGAGCGCCTCCGGCAAGTTTTACGATCATATCTTTTGCGTTTTCTGCACACCCCTTTTTCTTCATCTCAGCTATAAGCGCCGGTATAGCCGTGTCGGCAAAATACCCTGGCCGTTCCAAGGCGTTAGCGCCGCCAATGCTTGAGTCAGGAAGGGCTATGTGTACCATGCCTATTGTCCTTGTCGTTGGATGCAGGAAAACAGTTGAAACACAAGAACCCAGTGCCAGGGTCTTTAAGACCTCTCCCTGGATGTTTGTTACGCCAAGTTCTCCTATGCCAAGTAAAATCATTATTAGCTACCCGCAACTTATTTGCTGCTCTTGTTGTTGATAAGGCCTATCACGGCCTGAGCAATATCATCAAGCGGCACAAGTTTTTCCGCGCCCCCTCGTTTAAATGCCTCCTTGGGCATGCCGAAAACAACGCTTGTCTTTTCGTCCTGCGCAAGGGTTCTGGCGCCTGCGCGGCGCATGGCAGCCATGCCGTCCGCTCCGTCGTTGCCCATTCCAGTAAGCATTACGCCTACAGCGTTTGAGCCTACACTCTCCGCCACTGACTGCATTAAGACCTCAACAGATGGGCAATGGCCGCAGACCTTTTCGCCTGACTTGCAGTTGATCTGATAAATCCCGCCCGAACGCCTGACTGTCACATGAAAATCGCCAGGCGCAATAAGCACCCTGCCTGGCATTATCCGGTCTCCGTTTTCTCCCTCTTTTACTTCCATAGCGCAAAGGGTATTCAGCCGTTCCGCAAACATTTTTGTAAAACCAGCAGGCATGTGCTGAACTATGACCACTCCGGACATTGTTACAGGAAACCGGGTTATGACACTCTTGATCGCTTCAGTTCCTCCGGTTGACGCGCCTATCACAATTACTTTATCAGTAGATTCCGCTAAAGCAGAAGTCGAGGCAAGTCTGCTGGCAACAGAGGCGCATTCTGTATGCTTCCAATGCGAGACATTCGCGGTAGAGGCTATTTTTATTTTAGTCCGCAGTTCCAACAACATGGAATTAAGTCCGCGAGCAACATCTGCGCCAGGTTTTGTCACAAAATCAACCGCCCCCATTTCAAGTGCGTCAAATGTGATCTGTTTCCCTTTTTGAGTAAGCGCGCTAACCATGACAACCGGAAGCGGGTATTGGGGCATAAGCTTTCTTAAAAACTCCACGCCATCCATTCTGGGCATCTCCACATCAAGGGTAAGCACATCTGGCCTCTCTTTTATAATCATATCGCGGGCAATGTACGGGTCAGCCGCCGCGCCTACCACTTCAAGGCCAGGGTCCATACCTAACCCTTGTGTAAGTATATTTCTTACAAGGGCGGAATCATCTACAATCAGGACACGGATTCGCTTCCTTTCGCTCATCTTGACCGCCCTTCAATTTTTCTGTAAACCGCAGGCGCAACAGGTTCGTACGGAACCTGGGATGTTCTGATCGATTCTGAGTGGCCTATGAATAAATACCCGCCTGGAACTGTATGGTCATAGAGTTTTTGCACTAATTTGTCCCGCGTCTCTTGATCAAAATAGATCATGACGTTGCGGCAAAATATCGCATGAAAAGGTTTTTTAAATGGAAAGCGCTCGTTCATGAGGTTAAAACGTCTGAAGGTGACCTCTTTTTTTACCCTGTCAGCAATCTCGTGCGCGCTGTTTTCACGATTAACAAAGTATCGCTGTCTGAAAGGGGCTGGAACATGGTCAAGTCTTTCTGTAGCATAAACGCCTGACAAGGCCTTGTTCAACGCCTTTTCCGATATATCGGTTGCCAGTACCCCAGCGTTCCACAGGCCGTATTCATTGCCAAAGTATTCCAGCATCATCATAACCAGGCTGTACGGTTCTTCGCCGGATGAAGAGGCCGCGCACCAGATTCGCAGGTCCCGGCAATTGGTTTTTTTTAAGGATGCAATGATTTCTGGCAATGCCCTGTTACTAAAAAAATCAAAGTGATCGCTTTCCCTGAAGAAAAACGTATGGTTGGTGGATATCCGGTTGATCAGCTCGTTTAATGCCTTGCCCGTGCTATCAGCACAGAGATAGTCATAGTATTGCCTGAATGTAACAAATCCATGCGATCGCACCAGTTTCTGCAGCCTACCCACTACCAATGACTGTTTATGGTCTCCAAGGCTGATACCGAATTTTTCATAGACCAAAGACCGGATCAGCCTAAACTCCTGGTTTGATATAGACATAATGCCATAAGGCGCACCAGCATATGGTTCTGTTTCTGGGCTTGCGCATTGGTAGCGGGGCATGGGCTGCACAATTAGGGCTTCCTTTAAATTAGGGGCGGGTTTAGAACCCGCCCCTACTATTAATATTTGCCAAATTCCTTATCATTAAGGGCAATGACAGGTTCTCCAGTGTTGGCTTTAACTGCTTGATGTAACACTGCATGATTCATACCCCATGACGCTTTCAAGGTTTCCTTTTTCCCCCTGTTTCCGCCATTACCTCCATTGCCGCCATTACCTCCAGTATGTACCGCGGGCGCCTGGTGCTGCTGTTTCTGCATCATCCCCTGAATCATCTGTAGTACCTCAGGTGTCAGGGACTTTATGTCAAACTGAGGAGATGTCTTTGATTGTGCCAATTTGAATCTCCCCAGCATTTCCTTAAGCTGCACTGCCTGACTGGAGAGTTCTTCGGATGCAGACGAACTCTCTTCAGCATTAGCCGTATTCTGCTGGGTAACTTGGTCAACCTGCCCCAGTGCCTGGTTGACTTGGCTAATCCATTGGGCTTGCTCGTTTGATGCTGCGGCGATTTCTCCAACAAGATCAGTAACCTTACCTACACCGCTCACGATATTTGCCAATGCCTCTGCTGTTTTATTGGCTATATTCATCCCGTCTTCCACCTTTTTAACCGAGCCTTCGATCATCTCGGCTGTTTCTTTGGCAGCCTTTGCGCTTCTGGCAGCCAGATTCCGCACCTCTTCGGCCACTACAGCAAAACCCTTGCCGTGCTTTCCTGCGCGCGCTGCTTCCACCGCAGCGTTCAGAGCAAGGAGGTTGGTCTGGAAGGCAATTTCATCTATTACCTTGATGATCTTTGAAATGCTCTGGCTCGATTCATTGATTTCACCCATTGCATTGACCATACCCTGCATCTGTGAGTTGCCTTGTTCCGCAGCGCCTCTGGCATCAGTGGCAAGCCGGTTTGCCTGAGTGGCGTTTTCAGCGTTTTGCTTGGTCTGTGAAGCCATTTCATTCATTGAACTTGTAATCTCCTCAAGGCTGCTTGCCTGCTCAGTTGCGCCTTGCGATAACGACTGGCTCGAATCAGATACTTGCTCTGCGGCAGAGGCGACTTGCTCGGCTGTCTGATTGACCTGACCAAGAACATCGTTGAGTGAATCCAGCATGGAATTTAAACTATTTTTCATCATTGCATTATCGCCCTGGTAGTCGCCCTGCATTTTAACATTCAGGTTCCCCTGAGCCATCTCCTTGATACAGGCGACCGCCTCATTGACAGGCTCCAGGAGCGAATCAAGGGTGTTGTTAATCCCTTTTATAACGTTCTTAAATCCTTCTATAATATATTTGTCAGGGTTGCCTCTAGTATCAAGCTTCCCTGCAACAGCCGCCGCCGCCAGAGCGCCAACATCAGCAACCACCTCATTGATAGGTTTCAGGAACGCATCAAGGGTATTGTTAATCCCTTGTATAACATTCTTAAAACCTGCGATACTGTACTTGTCAGAATTCCCTCGCACATCAAGCTTACCTGCAACAGCCGCCGCCACCATAACGCCAACATCAGCGACTGCCTGATTCTCCTCTGCTATATCTATTACATACTCCAGACCGCCTACTATATTCCCCGCCTCATCTTTAATAGGCGCTCCTGTGTAGCGGATTGGAAGTTCGCCAGAAGGGAGCTTGGCCACTGTGTCATTAGTAAATACCCCGTTTTCGCGCATTGCCTTTGCCACCTGACAATTGGCGGTATTGCAGTGACTTGTATTAAAAAGCCGGAAGCACTTCACGCCAATGCACTCCTCAGGGGTCTTCCCTACTGCATTCGCTCCAGCAGCGTTCATAAACTTTATATCAAATTCCTTATTTACAACCATAACGGGCGTAGGGACACTGTTTAAATAATATACCTTTGTGCGCGCGTCATCTATGACCTTCTTGTTCTCAGTAATATCCAACACATACTCCAGAGCGCCCTTAATATTTCCTTTGTCGTCCCTGATAGGAGAGCCGGTATATTGTATCGGGATCTCTACCCCTGCCTTTGGACGGGCAACAGTCTCCTCAGTTATAACAGACCCTTTGCGCATGCTCTGATTGCACGCGCACTTGTCTGTCCGGCAATGAGGGGTATTAAATATATCATAGCACTTCTTGCCCACCACCTCATCTGAAGTCATTCCACCGACTGCCGCGCCTGCCTGGTTCATGTATGTCACGTTATAACCAGTGTCGATCGCCATAACAGGCGTTGGTATCATATCAAGCATGCCTGCCTTGACCTGAGCCTCGGCAAAGGCTTTATCTGTTGCTTCCAGGCTTATATCCGGTTCCGTTGCTCTTTGCCTGGTGTGTACTCCGTTGGCAGCCTTTCCTTTTAAGGTGTTGTTTTTACCATTACTGTTTGTATTGCCACTCATTTTTAACCCTCCTTTTTTAATCTATAAAAATATGTAGTGATGCGGCTCTTTGAGCCTTAAGCGCTCTTCTGCAATCTGTCATCTGCCGCCTTTATACTTTCAAGTTCATTTGCATAAAGCAATCTGTCCACATTGAGCAAAATCTTTACATCTTCTCCGACCTTTCCCATCCCCTGGATATAGCGGCTGGCCGTTCCTGACCCTATCTGCGCAGGTGGTTCCACCTGAGATTCTGGTATGTCGGCCACTTCACGGACCTGGTCCACCACAAGCCCCACTGCCTTATCATTTATGTTGACCACTACGATGCAGGTACGTTCATCATATTCACGCATTTCCATCTTGAATCTACTGCGCACATCCATTACAGGTATCACCTTCCCCCTGAGGTTGATCACCCCCCTGACAAAACCAGGCATGTCAGGGACATTTGTAATCTTTTGAAGTCCGATAATCTCGGTAACATGACGAATCTCTATGCCAAACTCCTCTGAGCCAACCTGAAAGGTCAAAAACTTGTCCTTTTGGGTATCCTCGTTATCTTCGTCATAGTCATCATTGGTTACTTCTTTCTCCTTTTCTTCTGTCATTGATACTTCCTCCTTTCTCTTGGGTTTATTGAGTTAAGTGCCTAAAGTTAT
>JAZDIE010000020.1:0-11742 GCA_043805295.1 Pseudomonadota bacterium | reverse complement strand
TATTTTAGATCCTTCCAGCAACTGTGGAAGAACGGCCTGAGTTAGATAATCGTAGTGGGGAGACTCTCTGAAAAATTCGGTTTTGTTTGTCGTGACCACATCAATCATATGAGTTAATTCTGCTCGCATTCCTTCAGGACTGAACAGATAATCGCAATATGTGTCAAACCCTGTCATCCCCAGACGTCTGAGTCTCCTCTGAAGCCTTGCCTCAAGCATCTGTTGCTTGGTATTAGGCATTCTGATCCCGCATTCTTTTTGAATAAATGCGCCAAGACGTTTAAAGTCCTTTTCTGATAACGATATATAATGTGACTCCACGTATCTCCCTATAACATCGCCTTGCAACTGGAACTTTTTACGAATCCATCGACGTTCTACAGCGATCAGTAATCCAAGCCTAAAGCATGAAAGAAACTCTTTACAAGTTTATCATAACTTAACTACTCAGGTGTTTAGGCTGAAGGCTTTCAGACTGTAGAAACTCACCATTTGAAACCATGCCATGCCCAAAAACCTTCAGCCTTCAGTCTATCTACCTGAGTAGTTACATCATAACATAAACTAATAACAACAACATTGAGATAGTGCAAGTAGTCATATAGGGTTTGTCAAGCCAATTTAGCAATGTCAAATTTTGACCAAAACGGACATTTCTAAATTGGCTTGACAAGAAAACCGCTAAAAGATATAGCTCCTCTGCTTTGCCTAAGATAACGATTTTTGTGAGGGATAGAATAAATGGAAACCGATATAAGCAAGCTTAGAAATATTGGAATCAGCGCACATATAGATTCCGGCAAGACCACTCTTACTGAACGTATATTGTTTTATACAAAAAAAATCCATTCAATACACGAGGTAAAAGGGAAAGACGGGGTTGGCGCCACCATGGATTCCATGGAATTGGAGCGGGAGCGTGGAATCACAATCTCGTCTGCCGCCACTTATTGCTCATGGAAAGAGCATACTATAAATATCATAGACACTCCCGGACATGTGGATTTCACCATAGAGGTAGAACGCGCGCTGCGCGTCTTGGACAGCGCCATCTTGGTGCTATGCGCAGTAGGCGGGGTGCAATCGCAATCAATAACCGTTGATCGTCAGATGACCAGGTATAAAGTGCCTAGGATAGCATTCATCAATAAATGCGACCGGACTGGGGCAAATCCTCGCAGGGTTTTAGAACAGTTAAAGGAAAGGCTAAGACACAACGCAGTGCTCATGCAAATACCTATTGGGCTTGAGGCTGATTTCAAAGGGGTTGTAGACCTAGTCACCATGAAAGCATGCTATTTTGACGGATCGCATGGTGAAATCATTAGAATTGAAGACATACCTGAACATTTAAGGGAAGAAGCGGCTTTAAATAGAGAAATAATGCTTGACGCCATCTCTCTTTTTTCCGACGAATTGACTGAGGCGATACTTGCTGAAGCTGTAACCGAAAACCTAATCTATGACGCAGTGCGCAAAGGGACTATATCGCTTAAGTTGACTCCGGTATTTCTGGGATCTGCCTATAAGAATGTAGGCGTTCAATCCCTGCTGGACGCCGTTATCCTTTATCAGCCTTCCCCTTGCGATGTAGAGCATCACGCGCTTAATGTTGATGAAAATGAAAAAGAGGTAAAACTATTCCCTCTTCCTGAATATCCGGTTGTAGCAATCGCCTTTAAACTCGAGGTTACACGCTACGGCCAATTGACTTATATACGGGTTTACCAAGGAAGGGTGCAAAAAGCGGACTCACTTTTTATTGTAAGAACAGGAAAAAAAATCAAGATCGGCCGGCTCGTTAGGATGCACTCCGACCAGATGGAAGAAATTGATCAGGCCACAGCAGGCGATATCGTAGCCCTGTTCGGGGTGGAGTGCGCATCCGGAGACACATTGACCGATGGCAAGTTGAACTATATTTTATCGTCGATGTATGTTCCAGAACCGGTTATCTCTCTTGCCGTCATCCCTAAAGATAAAAAGTCAGAAATCAATATGACAAAGGCGCTTGGCCGGTTTATCAGGGAGGATCCAACTTTCAGGGTAGCGATTGACGAGGACTCTGGCGATACCGTGATCTCAGGAATGGGAGAACTCCATCTGGATATATATCTTGAACGTATGAAACGGGAATACCAGGCAGAGGTCGAGTCAGGAAAGCCTAATGTGGCGTATCGCGAGACAATTACAAAGCAGACTCCTTTTGATTACATACACAGGAAGCAGACCGGCGGCGCTGGTCAGTACGGTCGTGTTGCTGGCCATATAAGTCCACATGAAGAGGAAAACTACCTTTTTGTAAACGCCATAAAGGGAGGCGTTATACCGACTGAGTATATACCTTCGTGCGACAAAGGATTCCGGTCTTGTTTAAAAAAAGGCGGACTGATAGGCGCGCGCATTGTAAATATCAGTGTGACTATAAACGATGGGCAGTATCATGCAGTCGACTCGTCAGACATGGCATTCCAGCAAGCAGCAATCGGCGCATTCAGGACAGCCTATTCAAAAGCATCCCCTGTTATTTTAGAGCCTGTTATGCGTGTTTGTGTAGAGTGCCCGGAAGAGTTCCAGGGGGGCGTATTGGCATCCCTGAACCAAAGAAGAGGCATCATCATTAGCACATCTCAAGATGCCATTTTTTCAACCATAGAATCTGAAGTGCCATTATCTGAGATGTTCGGATATGCCACTGTTCTTCGTTCAGCCACTCAGGGCAAAGGAGAATTTACCATGGAGTTTGCCCGATACAGCAAGGTACCTCAATCAATAGCCGAACAACTCAAAAAAGCTTATGAGGAAGAAAACAAAAAAAGGGGGGCATAATTCCGATGTTGAAAGATGATTTTATAAAGATAAGCCCGCTAAAAATTCTGGAACACTCCTCGCAACGTAGCCTGGGAAAAGGAAATCTTGGGGTGTTGATAGCGAGAGCAGGAGTAGGAAAGACCGCTTGCCTAATACACATCGCGCTGGCTAATATTTTTTCACAAAGAAAGCTCTTTCACGTAGCAATAGATGAAAGCACGGAAAAGGTAAGCGCCTATTATAGAACTATTCTTTCTGATCTGGGTAAAGCACTCAACTTTGTCGAGTCAGAAGCAGAAGAGATGATTGTAGAAAGAAACAGGATAATAATGGCATATCCAGGCTCTCGCTTCTCTTTAGACGTCCTTGACAAGGGTATTGAAAATCTTATTAAAGCGATAGATATAAAACCAGACACACTTATCATCGACGGATTGGACTTTGAAAATGTAACCAGGGATATGATCTCTGGATTTAAGAATCTCGCTGAAAAACACGAGGTGGAAATATGGCTTTCCGCTCTTTCTCATCGGCACATCAGAGAAACAAACGAGAAAGGCATACCACACCCTTGCAATAGGCTGGATGATCTTTTAAGCCTGATTATATATCTGGATCCAACAGATGACGGGGTTTTCCTTAGGCTTCTAAAAGATCACGATGTATATCTTGGATCTGAGACATCCTACAAGTTAGACCCCGCAACTTTTCTTGTGGCTGATCCACAATCATAACTCAGGTGAATAGGCTGAAGGTCTTGAGAAGACGCATCCATCAGGTTTGGGGAAAGCGCGACTTATGGAAGTTCACGCCATGACACGCCTCGCATGTATAACCATATCTTCCACGGGCCTCGCACACCCCAGGGAGTATTTTGCACTGGAACAAACTGCACCAGCCAGCCTCTTTTAATTTATTGTTTTCTTCTGAGGTATTTCTAGATACCTCAACATATCCGAAGCGGGTTTGCATCCGGACTAAAAAATCCACAAGCCAGACACTATTGCTCTGACTTGTAACTCCATACACTCCTTCGTCAGACCCATCCCGATGCCGCTTCGATCCTCCGTAACTGGAAGCATCCAAGGCGTCCATTGAATCATACCCTCCCTTATAAAGGTAAGAACCTCCACCGGAACCTATTTTAATGCAATCAGCATATATCATTGAACGTAATAATGTAATATCAGGAGAGGTCTGTTTTTATATTAGGAAAAATCTGATTAAAAAGGGGGGGGAAATCTCAAATTTTTTATTATATCTTAATAATACCTTTTTGAATAGCAATTTTTGTAATCTCCACCATAGAAGTCACGTTTAGCTTCTCCATGATGTTATACTTATGAGATTCTACGGTTTTGCGGCTGATGCATAATTTTTCAGCTATTACTTTTATAGGCAGACCCTCTGCCAGCAATTGAAACACCTCTTGTTCTCTAAGGCTAAGGCGGTCAAATCCAACTTTTCCTTGTTTACTCTCTTCCAGTTCATGTAAGTGCTTGACAATTAGAGTTGGCGCAGCGGAGCTGAAATATGTCCCCCCCTTGCGCACTGCCTGGATTGCAAAAAACAGGTCTGCCAGAGGGTCCTCTTTTAGAACATACGCTGATATGCCTGACTTAAAAAGATCTATCACGTACTCTTTCTGTGAGTACATAGTAAATATGATAATCTTAACATCAGGAAGAACCTTCTTGATATGCTTACTCGCCTCAATACCGTTTAGCCCTGGCATTGCAATATCCATAACTACTATATTCGGTTTTAGGGACTCGGCCAGTTTTATGGCATCCATGCCGTTATAAGCCTCGCCTACCACCTCCAGGTCAGCCTCGTCTGCCAATGCGCTCTTGATGCCTTCTACTACCACAGTGTGGTCATCAACAAGGAGAATACGGGTTTTTTTGTCCATATAACCTCCCCTAATCAAGAAACCTCAAACCTGCTGTTGAATGTAAACGCCCCTTTGCCCAGGATATCGTGCAAGTGAAGAATACCCTGAATCTCGTCTTCAGCGTTTGTAATGGGCAGAACCGTAATCTCATGTTTTTCCATAAGATTAAGAGCGTCATACGCAAAGCTTTCGGGATGCAGCCTTTTGGGGTTTGGAGTCATTACATCCTCAACCTGAACCCCCAGAACGCTCTCGTGTCCTTCAAAAAAACGCCGGATATCGCCATCGGTCACGATTCCGGTAAGTCTTTTTCCGCCTTTTTCCGATACAAGAGTCGCGCCTATCTGGAGCCGGTTTATCTCCTTTATCGCGTCCTTCATAGTAGTTCCGGCATATACAAGAGGGACATCGCGTCCAGCCAGCATAATCTCATTTACACGAACAGAGAGCCTTTGTCCCAGGCTACCCCCTGGATGGAATTTTTTAAAATCCATTTCCTTGAACTGCCGTTTATGTATGAGCGCAACCGCAAGCGCGTCCCCCATAGCCATAGCCGCTGTAGTGCTCGCAGTCGGCGCAAGCCCTAGCGGGCACGCCTCTCGTTCGACCCCCACATAAATGACAATATCGCTATGTCTTGCAAGCGTTGAAGAAAAATTGCCTGTAAAAGCTATAATAGGACACCCAATAGTTTTTATGCTTGGGAGAAGGATGTTAAGTTCTCTGGTTTCTCCGCTGTTTGACAAGGCGATCAATACGTCGTTGGCAGTCGCAATCCCAAGGTCGCCATGCATTGCCTCTACAGGATGAAGAAATATTGCTGGGGTGCCAGTACTAATCAATGTGGCAACGGTCTTTCTGGCTACTATTCCGGATTTTCCGATGCCGGTCATGATTACCCTGCCCTTGCACTGGCAGACAAGGTTAACCATACGCTCGAAATCATCATTTAGCTTTTCGATCAGCTTGAGAATCCCCTCGGCCTCTATTTGTAAGACTTCACGGGCGTGAGCAAGTATCATGTTTTACCTTGTAACTGTTCACAGGTTCAGCGTTCACCGTTAAGGGTTATCTTTTATAGAAATATCGTTCCAGTACCTTATGGTACGGTGTCCAGTTAGAATCAGTATCTTCAGCCTTCATAAAATTAAAAACCGCATTTGTCTTTGAGTCCAGTTCATCCAGGTAGTGGAGCACAATCGCCTCAAGTGTCTTAGGGGGTTCAGGAGAACCAAACTCCCTTTCACCATGATGACTGACGATCATGTGTTTTAAGACAAGTCCCAAATTTTTTGGAAAAGGTTCTAAAGAGGCTATCTTTGCCTCTAACATTTGCACTCCAATAACTATGTGATTGAGCAGCCGTCCTGCATCAGAGTAATCGATCATCTCCTGATAAAAAAACTCCTCCACTTTGCCGATATCGTGGAGAAACGCGCCGACAAGAAGTATATCTCGATCAACTCCGTCAAAATGACTGCCGATCTTTTCCACCAGAAGCGCAAGAGACAGGGTATGTTCAAGCAGCCCGCCTATATAGGCATGGTGCATACTCTTTCCCGCAGGAGCGGTCTTAAACGCATCGACAAAAACCTGATCGCAGAAAAAAGCGTCAACTATACGCCTAATGTGTTCATTACTGATCGAACCGCATACTTCTTTTAGCCTGGCCAGCATATCATCCCGATCCTGTTTGGTGACAGGGAGAAAATCCTCGATTGATATAGCGGTTTTTTCCTGTTTTTCCAGCCTTCGTACTGTTATCTGTATGGAATCACGGTAAGTTTTAGCGTCTCCTGTAACACGGACATAGTCTCCGGCACGCACGCACTCATTGACATTATCCACATCATCCCACAAGACAGCCTCGATTGATCCTGTCCTGTCTAAAAGACTCATACGGATATAAGCGCCCCCGTCTTTCTTACGGCCAAGCTGTTTGTTGCTCACCATAAAAAGATCGTCTATCTGCTGGCCTGAACCACCTGACTTGATTGTCTCTACAAAGACGTTTTTTGCCATGAGGCCTCCCACCGCTTAAGTAGTTCTATCCGTGCATAATCAGTCATGTCGCACTGAATAGGTGTAATAGAGACAAGGTCTTGTGAAATAGCAGCGCCGTCAGTATCGTCATCCTCGTCAAAAAACTGAGTCTCCCCACCTTGCCAGAAATACGTCCTTTTCCTGGGGTCTGTCCTCCTGAAAAACAACTCTGACAGCCCGGATACCCCCTGCCGGGTGATCCGCACCCCGAAAATCACCTCCACATTTGGAATATTTACATTGAGAAAAGTCCCCTTGAAAGGCATTTCTTTGGAAAAAAGCTTTATCAGATCGCATACAAAGCGGGCTGCTGTATGAAGAAATCCGCCATCCCTGGAGTTGATGGAGACCGCTATCGCAGGATAACCCAAAATTGCCGCCTCTTTTGCTCCGGCTACTGTCCCTGAATAGTGCAGGTTTATCCCAACGTTTGGCCCTGGGTTAATTCCTGAAATAACCATATCAGGCTTGCAGCCCAGCAATTCGTGTATGCCAAGCTTAACGCAATCTGCCGGAGTTCCATTTACGCTGTACGCCTTACCAGCCTTGTCTTCTTCAATGCACGTAACCATAAGCGGCATATCCAGTGTAATGGCATGGCTGATCGCGCTCCTCTCCCCGTCCGGCGCAACAGTTGTTACTGAGTGCTCCCCTGCAAGCGCCTCTCTGAGCACACAAATGCCTTTTGCGCGTATGCCGTCGTCATTGGTAAGTAAAATATTCATATCTTGCCGTTTATCCACCAATCTTCTTTGTCTTTTTGAAACCACCATTCGTCCCACGATGTGGAGAGGATATAGTCGTATAACTCAAGCCCGGCTCCGGTTTTAAGCCTTTTACCAGCAAAGGAAAGCCACTCGTTTGTATAGGTATTGCCAAGGTCTTTCAATACCTTAAGCTCAACTATAAGCGCAAGCTGATCCGCATCCCGCGCAAGCATTGCCTCTTGAGACTCCCCTTTGTTGAACTCATCAATAAGCCCGCTTATATCCCTGCCAAACGGGATATCCTTAGTCATGTCGCTCACAGCCTTTGTCTCATTTACATTAACATACTTTTTTTGAACATAGTTCATATCTCCGGTTCTTGCCTCAGCCAGGTCATGCGCCATACACATCATTACAAGCCTTGCGCAGTCCACATCAGGAACCATTTTGGAAAGCACGTATCCAATGAGCGCTGTCATAAAAGAATGCTCGGCTACCGACTCCTTACCAGAACCAAGAAAAGGATATCCTGATCTTGCGATCTTTTTCAGCAGCCTTGCCTCAAACAAAAAATTTGCTATGGATTTCATGGCTTGTTTCCTTTAAACAGTCAACATATGCAAAAAGGGTTGAAAGCACAAGAGAAAATCATCAAGCTTTAGATGCCTTCTCAAACAACTCCTGCTGATATTCCCAACGCGCCATAAGTTCTTCCAGCTTTTTTTTTATCTCATTATATTCGGAAATCAACGGCCCGCTTTTCTGGAAATCCTGATAGACCTCAATGTCTGCCAATGTTTGTGAGAGCATCCTTTCCCGCTCTTCAAGTTCCTTGATTCTGGATTCAAATTCCTCCAGCTTTTTTTTGATCGGACTCAATCTTTCATTCTGTAATCGCCTTTGCTCAGCCTCGCGACGTCTCCGCTTTTTAGGCGTCTCTCCGTTTAACAGGCGATCTTCATTCTTTGGCGAAACGGATTCTTCAATTTGTTGATTCAAACGATCCATGTACTCTTCAAGCGTACCAGGGTATTCCTCGATTGATCCGTCATCGATGTTCCATATCTTTGTTGCAATCTGATTTAAGAACCCCTGGTTGTGCGAAACAAAAATCAACGTGCCCTGGTATTCTTTCAAGGCATTTGCAAGCACCTCGCAGGAGAGAAGATCCAGGTGGTTTGTCGGTTCATCCATAACAATCAAATTACCTGGTTTCACAAGCATTCTGGCAAGCAACACCCTCGCGCGTTCGCCGCCTGAAAGCACCCCTACTGGTTTATCAACGTCGTCCCCTGAAAAAAGAAATGCGCCGCACACACCCCTGACAAAACTGACAGGATATGTCGGAGCCACGTTCCAGACCTCCTCAAGGATTGTTCTTTTTTCGTTTAAATGTTCGCTATGATGCTGGGCGTAATAACTCATATCAACATTATGACCAAAATTTATACACCCGCTATCAGGCGACAGCTCGCCAGCAAGCATCTTTAAAAGCGTGGTCTTCCCAACCCCGTTTTTTCCTATTATAGCAACCCGCTCACCTCGTCTTATAAAAAGATCAATATTACGATATAAAAAGCAATCCCCAAATCCCTTGCTTATATCTTTAAACGAGACCACAATGTCGCCGCTTCTTTCGACTGCGGGGAAGGAAAATCGCATAACCTGCCGTTTTTTATGGGTCTTTACGATCTCAAGCTTCTTGACCATCTTGAGCTTGCTCTGCGCCTGACGCGCCTTAGTCGCCTTTGATCGAAACCGCTCTATGAACCGCTCGGCCTCCCTGACCTTCTGCTCCTGGTTACGCGTCTTTGCCTCTAACAACCGATCTTCTTCTTCCCTGGTTTTGACATAATAGTCATAGTCTCCGGTATATGTCCTCAACCCTTCTTCTTCCAAACTTATAACCCGATTGATCTGTTGATTAATGAATTTCCGGTCATGGCATATCATGAGAAAGGCATGTTTAAACTCAGCTAAAAAATCGTTCAGCCATAAAACAGATGGGAAGTCTAAATGGTTGGTTGGTTCGTCCAGCAAGAGAATGTCAGGATCCTGAAATAAAAGTCCTGCGAGTAAAACACGCATTCTCCAGCCACCGCTTAATTTTTCCACAGGAGCATTAAAATCTTTTTGGACAAAACCTAGTCCGACTAATATTTCAGCAGCCTTGTGCGACGAAAAAGATATCTCATAATGATCACTTTCATATTGAAGATGGGAAAGCCGACCAGCCAGCTCGGACTGACGCGCTGGATCCTTTTCTTGCTCAAGTTCCAGCGCTAATTTTTCAATATTATCTCTGCATGTGCGCAAGCCCGGGACAGAGTGTAAAACATGTTCAAGCACGGTTCCGTCAAGCCCCTTGCAAATCTCTTGCTGTAAATAACCGATCCGAATATTACGCGCCTTAGTAATATTTCCCTTATCAGGAATCGCCTCACCCGCAAGTATGCGCAGCAACGTGGTCTTGCCAGTTCCATTAGGGCCGATCAGACCAACACGATCTCCCTCGTTTACCTGAAACCCAATATCTTCAAAGATAGTTCTTCCGCCAAACGATAGGCTAAGATTCTGTACAGTAATAAGAGTCATATAAGCGCCTTCACATATCTGAAATTTTTGATTGACAGATCATAGCTCAATTAGATAGACAATAGTAACTGTTCAGGTTGATAGACTGAAGGCTGAAGCCCATAAGAAATTTATCCCTAAAAGCCTTCAGTCTGTCCACCTGAACAGTTACGAATTAAGCATAATGCAGTCCTGCTAAACGCAGAACTGTAAATCCGCACAAAGGAGTTCCCCAGCTTATGGATATCCTTCTTATTTTTGTCGTTGGACTTATTGTGTTCATCCTTTACTACCTTGAAGAACCCACACAAAAAAGACCGCAACAAGCTTCATGTGTTATTTCTCATGATAAGCCTGAGCCGGTTAAAGATGTAGAGCCAACTCAAGAATTAACTCTAGCGCCTGAGCCAGATCCAACACCAACATTGGTTACAAATCCTTTCCCGATGCCAGAACCTGCTATTGAAAAACCTAAAGCCCAAGAATTATGCGCTCCTTCTGAACCAGTGTCAATAAAAGAATCGGTTATACCTGATACTGAAATCACACCTCCATCATCTCATCCCCAGATAAAACCAGAACATCATGATCACACATCAAACGCTGCTTTTACTTCTCCATCCTTCGCCCATCCCCAGGCAAATCACGGGAATAATGCAAGGTCTAAAAAGGGGAGAAAAGCATTATTTGCAAAAACAATTAATAAACAACCCTAAAAAAAAATCCAAATATTGTCGGCTAACAGATATCAATAGTGAGACTATATTGGCTTATTTTAAGGAGAGCGTTGATAGATAGATAGATAATAGATTATATTGTCTCCGCCTTTAGAGGAGGGGCAGAATATGGCAACATGTAAAAGGTGTAATTTTGAAAATACGGTAAAAAATGGAGCTGTAAAAAAAAAAAAACCGCTACAAGTGCAATGACTGGGGAAAATCTTTGGGGTTTCGCGGTCATTGACCTATCGCTGGATTGCCTAAGAGGCAATTCGTCTGCCCGAACCAAGCGTTTCAGGGGACATTAAGGAAATGGAGTTCGATGAGATGTGGCATTTTGTCGGGTCAAAAAAAACAAAAAATGTATCATCAAAGCGCTGGATCGTGGCACACGGCGAACTGTTGCCTGGGTTATTGGCGGTCGTGATGCTGCAATCTTCCAAAGACTCTATAACAAAATCAACCACTTGACCGAATGTATATTTTTCACTGACAATTGGAATGCTTTTACAAAAATTCTTCCAAAGGAGCGCCATGTCATTGGTAAGACCCACACAACAGCTATCGAACAAGACAACAGCAACACCCGTCATCATTTGGGCGGATGACACGCCGAACCAAAGTAGTTTCAAAGAAAGTAGAAATGGTTGATGCTTCCCTGAAGCTTTGGCATGCCCTTAACGACCATGACACCTTTCAGGCCTATCAGGTTGTTTTCCTATCTATCTTTAGGTTAACACTCTCAGTTTTAGTTCAGACCCTATATTTAGGGCTTTATTAAAAAACAAAATCTGCCGAACTATATCCAAACGCCATTAGCTAAGAATACAGGGTTTTATAAGATTAATACGCAGGTAAGTTGCAAAAAATTTAAGAAGTTTATAAACTATTTTTATAGTCAGATCTATGATCAGTATATTGCCAGGGTTTGAGCAAACAGAAATTATTTCTGCAATATTAAATGGTTGTACGGTCAAAGGTTAAGTATATTGTT